>DASPIR010000022.1 GCA_035628995.1 Clostridia bacterium
CAGGAGCTACAGCTGGAGATGCTGGAACACCTGCTGGAACTAATGGATCTTACAGCTTTACAGTAACAATTGATAAAGGATTAGGAACCCAAGCAACATCAGTAGAAAAAACAATGACGATTACAGCAACAGCATTTTAGTTTATTGATAAAACGCACCTCCAGTGGTAAGATATGTGTAACGCATTTTTTATTACAAAGGGTGCGTTTTTTATGGTAAGAAATTAGAACGGAAAGGTGGGTGATTCTCTGATGAACTGTGAAAGAAGCAAATCCTGCTGCACGGGAGAGTGTGCAGGACATTGTCAAAATAACGATATTAGCGTGAATGAGATCAGTTTAAACACGATCGTTGAATTGGAAATACACTATAGCGAATCAAAAGAGAAAGACTATATATTTGAAAGCTTATACTCTATAACAAATATTCAAAGAAAAGAATTAAAGCTAACCGGTTTGGAAGGGAACAGATATGATAGTCTTGAATTAATGAAATTGCAGGTCGTTGATAATTCTTCTTGTGATTTATACGAAAATGTTGATGTTTTATATATTAGAGATGATGTTTAATAGAAATCATATTAAAACCCCTGATGAGAAAAATCGGGGGTTTTGTCATTTTTTGAGTTAATTTGTAATGACTAGAAAGCCTTTTAATATTATAATTAAAATATATCCGTTATTAAGGTGTAATTTGCAAAATGCATAGGGGGTGAGGCAGATAATGAAGCAGGTAGTCGACAATCTCAGGGAGCAGGAATTTGTTAATGCGGGTAACGTTGAGACTTTAAGAAAATATATAAGAGTCAAAAACCCCACCAGCTCGGGAGAAGAGATTTCTGCCGTATTTGCCGATGCGCTGCATAAGATCATTGATACACGGATATATCAGTTCGAAGAAAAGCATAGAAAAAAGATAAAAGATGATGTATTGAGAAAGGCCATAAATAAAAAGGAGTTCTCAATAAATGCAGCGGAGGTATTTAGCTCCTGCCTGTCTCTTAAGCTTCATGAGGACAGCTACATAGACAGCTTTACCCTCTGGATAAATCAGAATCAGACTATTCCTGTCTCTGCCCAAAAGGTGGACAAGCTGGTTTCGAGTGTAGAAAAGTTTGAAGAGGAATACATAGAAAATAACCTGGATGACATAGTTTATGAATTCGAAGCAACCTGGGCGGAGGACGAGACGCTGGCCAGCCTTGGGTTAGGAATAGATGAAGTTTTGGAAGGCGCCCTTGAGTTTGAATACCAAGAAACTGTGCCGGAAAATGAAGTCTTAGAATTTAAGGAACAGGAAGCTTCGAACACCAAAAGGTTTGATTTTGGAGTGCTTCTTGAGTTCACCCGCAACCTAGCTCTCTTGGTTTTGAACAATCTGAAATATGTAAGGCCTTCTGTGAAGCTGGCACTTTCTGCAGCGGTGCCCTTGGTAATCATTACCGCTTTTGTTCTCACAAGCCTGTTTGGTGACAACAGGATACATGCGCTGCAGCATCAGGATCAGGGCAAATATGCAGATATAACCGAAGACCAGGTGGACAGGTATATGTCTTTGGAATCAAGGGTGCTGAAAAAACTCGAGGGATTAAAGGTTCAAAAGGACTTGGTGCTGCTTGACGGTCTTCATCAGGGGTTCAAATATGTGAGGGTTGACGAGAGCAAGCTTAAGAAGTGGCTTGATAAAAAGAACTCGATGCTTACAGAGGAGCCATATTTTACAGCTATACTTGCCACCTCAAAAAAATACGATATAAATCCGCTGCTTATGTTTGCTATTGTAGGACAAGAGCAATCCTTTGTCCCCAAAACAGGAGCAGCTGCAAAAAAAATTGCAAATAATCCCTTCAATGTGTATGGCAGCTGGGAGAGCTATAATACGAATATCTATGATTCTTCCAGCCTTGCAGCCGATACAATAATAAAGTCCAGCAGCAATAGGCCGGTATATATGAACACCATCAGATGGATTAATAGAAAATATGCAGAAGACCCGAATTGGTGGAATGGTGTGTCAAAGCTTTTTGCTCAGATGGAAAAGGATATAGCCAATTAAAAATAAACTAGCATTTTAGAAGGATTTCTGGTTGTTTTTGTAGAAGTACAATATGTTCAGGTCGAATTTGCCCGGTATTTGTATTGCTATTTTTCCAAAAGGTAAGGGGTGTGATAGGTTGATACAGCTAAAAAATGTATTTATGGAATTCCAGGATGGGCATAAGGTATTGAACAATATCAATTTAACTATAAACAATGGCGAATTTGTTTTTCTTGTAGGCTCCAGCGGAGCAGGCAAGTCAACTATTATAAAACTGCTGCTCAAGGAGATCGAGCCTTCATCGGGCAGTATAATTGTAAATGACAAGGATATTACAAAGTACAGAAGAAAAGAGATTCCTTTTCACAGGAGAAATATTGGAGTGGTTTTTCAGGACTTTAAACTGCTGCTGGAAAAGAATGTGTATGAGAATGTGGCTTTTGCTATGGAAGTCATTGAAGCTCCTCCAAAAGAGATAAGACGTCAGGTGCCTATTGTCCTTAGCATGGTTGGCCTGAGCAGGAAGGCCGGGCTTTATCCTCACCAGCTTTCGGGGGGGGAACAGCAGAGAGTATCCTTGGCTAGAGCAATGGTTAATAGTCCATCAATTCTTATTGCAGATGAGCCTACTGGAAACCTGGATCCGGAAATGTCCTGGGATATTATGAAAACACTAAGTGAGATAAACCAACGAGGGACTACCATACTGATGGCTACCCACGCCAGTGATATAGTGAATGGGATGAAGAAACGAGTAGTCGCAGTAGAAAATGGTGCGATTATCAGGGATGAAAAGCGAGGTGGGTACGGCGGTGAAGCTTAGAACAGGTAAGTTTTTTATCAGAGAAGGGCTTTCAAGCCTTAAGAGAAACAGAACGATGAGTGCTGCGGCAATAACCTCAGTAGTAGCAGCGCTCTTAGTTATAGGAATATTCTTGGTTATAGTGCTCAATATAGATTTTGCAGCTACTAAGCTGGAATCACAGATTGAGATGATGGTATATCTGAACGACGGACTGAGTGAGAACATTATAGATACTATGAATACTGAGATTAAATCAATAAACGGAGTAAAATCTGCAGAGTTCATATCCAAAGCTGTAGCACTTAAGAATTTGGAGAAAAAATGGGGCGATAACTCCTATCTGCTGGAGGGCCTGGATGGTGACAATCCGCTTCCGGATGCTTTCCTCATTACCCTGTCAGATCCAAATAAGGCATCCAGCGTAGCAATGTCGGTATCAGCAATTTCAAATATTGAAAAAGTAGTATATGGCAAGGAGGAGCTTGCAAAGCTCTTGAGTACAACCTATGTGTTGAGAATGAGCAGTGTTGTGATAATACTCATACTCCTGTTCATTTCAATATTCATAATAGCGAACACCATAAAGCTCACCCTATATGCCAGAAGGCGTGAGATAGGGATAATGAAATACGTAGGTGCCACAGACTGGTTTGTAAGGATGCCATTTATCATTGAAGGGATAATGGTGGGCATAATTGGAGCCATAGCAGCCACTGCTATACTTGGAGGCGCCTACTTTTACTGTTCCAACCTTGTAAAAAACCAGATGATAGGCTTTATGTCCATATCCCTTATGCCTTTTAATCAGATTATAACAAGCATGATGGTGCTTTTGATAACTGTCGGTATAATAATCGGCGCAGCAGGAAGCCTTATTTCGGTAAGAAAGTTTATTAAAGTTTAGGCCCCTTCCAGGCGCAGCCTGTCAGCATTGAAGCTGCGCTTCAATGAATGGGCAAATTAAGGAATGTCTTAATAAATTAAAACTAGGAGGGGTAGAGTTGAAAAAAAGAATAGTTGCATTCTTACTAGCACTTATGCTTTCAATACCCTTTGCTAATGTTTATGCAAAGAGCCCTACTGAAGTTGACAAGCTTAAGCAGGAGCAGGATAAGCTGAATAGTCAGATACAGCAGACCCAAAAAACCATTAACGAGGTAAAGAAGGAGAAGAAAAATGTATCAAAGGCTATAGAAGACCTGGATCATAAGCTTAATCAAGCTGAGGATGAGCTTTCCAATGTCGAAAGCACGCTTTCCCAACTAGAGAATCAGATTGCAGTTACAACAAGGGAGCTTGAAAGAGCCTCTAGTGATGCCGGTAGTCAGAAGGAACTCTTGAAAAAGAGAGTAAGAGTCATGTATGAAAACGGAAACGTTGGATATATGTCGGTAATATTGAACTCCACGAGCTTCTCGGATTTTATATCCAGACTAGATTTTCTCAAAAAGATTATCAACTTTGATATGAATCTGTTAAGTAAAATGAAAAGTCACCGTGATTCGGTTGCAGATAAAAGAAATCAGCTGGGATCAGAGCTGAAGGAAAAAGAAAGGCTTAAGAATCAGATAGGCGAGAAAAAGGAGCAGGTTGCGACAGCTAAGGAGGATAGAGAGAAGACACTTAAGGACCTTACCAAAGACTTGAAAGAGCTGGAGCGACAAGAGGACAAGCTCTTGGCACAATCCGCCGAGATTGGGAAGAAGATAGTCTCACTGCAGTCCTCCAACAAATATATAGGAGGAAAGATAGGCTGGCCCGCACCGGGCTATTCCAGGATCACATCTCCTTATGGCTACAGGACTCACCCAATACTTAAGAAGAAAAAGCTGCACACGGGAATAGACATTGCAGTTCCAAGCGGCTCAACCATAGTTGCCGCAAACGCAGGAAAGGTCATATACTCAGGATATTATGGAGGCTATGGCAATACTGTAATCATAGACCATGGCGGTAAAATATCTACGCTGTATGCTCATAACAGCAAGCTTCTTGTAAAGGTTGGAGATGAGGTTGAAAAGGGCAAAGCGATAACAAAATCCGGCAGCACAGGCCTTTCAACAGGACCACACCTTCACTTTGAGGTAAGAGAAAACGGGCAGCATGTAGATCCAATGAAGTATTTGACAGGCAAGTAGGGGCGATTCACGAATCGCCCGTCCTATACAGGGTAGAGATTAAAAATACACCAATTTGGTGTATTTTTTTTATCCTTTGAATAATTGACATGACATAAGACAATATTATACAATGTAAATGCAAATTGTTTGCAAAAAGGGGAAGGATGAATGAAAAAGGTAAAAACAGCATTAATCGTTTTACTACTGCTTAGTATGGTGCTGTCGGGCTGTGCAGGAGCTAGTGAAAAGCCTATAGACCGAAGTAATCAGAACGAGACAGATAAAGGCCGGATGAAAATATATGCCAGCTTTTACCCCATGTATTTTCTCGCGAGTGAGATAGCCGGGGATAAGGCAGAGGTAATATCCATGGTGCCTGCGGGAGCGGAACCCCATGATTGGGAGCCTAGCCCCAGGATGGTAATAGAGCTCAGTAAGGCTGACATGCTTATATATAACGGTGTGGGAATGGAGCCTTGGATTGATAAAATACTGCCCAATATCAACAGCGGTAAAACGAAAATAGTTGATGCCAGCGTAGGTATTGAACTCCTTAAATCTGAGAAACACGAGGAAGAGGAAGTACAAAATGGGGAAGACCACGAACATGGTATCTACGACCCTCATATATGGGTGAGTCCAAAAAGAGCGATGCAGCAGGCTCAGACCATTTGTCAGGCAATTGTGGAGATTGACCCTGAAAACTCTGAATATTATAGGAAGAATATGGCTGAACTGGATTCGAAGCTCGCTAAGCTGGATAAAGATATCAGTGATGCCTCCAAGTCTTTTAAGAGTAATGTGATTGTTGTTTCCCATGAAGCCTTCGGATACTTTGCAAAGGACTATAGGCTGGAGCAGATTGCTATCACGGGAATCAATCCTCAGGCAGAGATCAGTTCTTCAAAGATGATAGAGCTCACCAGGGTTTGCAAGGAAAAGAATGTCGAATACATATTCTTTGAAAAGCTTACAAGCCCCAAGCTCTCTGAAACCTTAGCAGGGGAAGTGGGCGCAGGAACGCTGGTGCTCAATGATGCTGCAGGCTTGAACGAAGAAGATATTAAGTCTGGGAAGGACTATATTACAGTTATGTACGAGAATTTAGAAAACTTGAAAAAGGCGTTGGGTGATTAAATGGGAGCAGATATTATAAAAATTGAGAACATAAGCTTCGGGTATGGCAGAATTAATGTGCTGGATGGAGTAAGTACTACCATCAAAGACGGAGATTTTTTGGGAATAGTAGGCCCCAATGGTTCGGGTAAAAGTACGCTGCTTAAGATTTTTCTGGGATTGCTAAAACCTCAGAAAGGGACTATAAAGGTTTTTGATACTGATATCAATAAATTCAACCAATGGGGCAAGATTGGATATATACCACAGAAAGCCACTTCCTTCAACCAAGGCTTTCCGGCAACTGTAGAGGAAGTGGTCTCGGCTAATCTTTATCCTATGGTAGGTTTGGCAGGGCGTACGGGTAAAATCCACCGGGAGAAGGTGGATGAAGCACTTCGGACTGTGGATATGCTGGAGTTTAAGAAAAGGATTATAGGAAGGCTTTCCGGAGGCCAGCAGCAGAGGGTATTCATAGCTAAATCCCTGGTCAGCAATCCACGGGTAATATTTATGGATGAACCTACAGTCGGAATAGACCAGAAATCAGAGGAAAGCTTTTATGAGCTGATGGATTCTCTGAATAAAAACAGAGGAATTACGTTGGTAATTGTTACTCATGATATAGGCGCTATTGATAAGAGAGTCAACAGGGTATTGTGCTTATCCGAGGGAAAACTTCTTGAGCATGACTGTGCAATAAATCAAGGTGCAGATATATTCAAAGAAGCCTATGAAAATCACAACAGGGCTCAAATAACTCACAGACATTAGGCGGGGGTAAGATATATGTTAGAATTGCTTAGTTTTGAATTCATGCAGAGGGCTTTTGCAGCGGGGCTCTTGGTAGCAGTGATATGTCCGCTTATTGGAACCTTTGTTGTTATGAGAAGGTTGTCCATGATAGGCGATACACTTTCCCACGCATCTCTTGCCGGTATTGCCGCAGGTATGCTTGGAGGATTTTATCCTTTGTGGGGGGCACTGATTTTTTCTTTGGCTGCTGCTATAGGTGTTGAGCAATTGAGAAAACGCTTTTCGCAATATGCGGAGCTTTCAATATCCATAGTGCTTTCGGCGAGCATAGGTCTGGCTGTTGTGTTAATCAGTCTTGCCAAATCCTTTAATGCAGATTTGCTAAGCTATCTGTTCGGCAGCATAATTGCGGTCACTATGCTTGATATATACACAATACTAGGTTTAAGTATCATCATACTGGTTTCGGTATGGCTGCTTTATAAGGAATTTTTCTATATGGCCTTTGATGAGGAGGGGGCGGAGCTTGCAGGAATACCTGTATCAACGCTGAATATATATTTTACAGCACTCACAGCCATGACAATTGTGGTTTCCATGAGGGTTGTCGGAATACTTATGGTATCCTCACTTATGGTTGTCCCCGTAGCCTGCAGCTTATTGATATCCAAAAGCTTTAAAAATACGATTTTCTTATCGGTGGTTTTTGCATTAATATCTGTGGTCGTAGGACTTTTTACATCCTACTATTTTGACCTTGCACCTGGAGGCTCTATCGTATTAACCTCTGTATTTATACTGCTTATTGTTTTGACTGTTAAAAAAATATTCAGAATGCAGTGATCATGAAACAAGGAAGTGTAGAAATGAAAGATTTGAGCAGGATTGAAGAGATGCTTAGAGGTAAGGGTTATAAGCTAACTGAGCAGAGAAGGCTTATTATTGAGGTTTTTAATGAAAGTCAGAGACATTATACTGCACAGGAGATATTTGATCTTGTGAGGGAAAAATTGAAGGGGATTAATTTTTCCACCATTTACAGGAACCTTGAATTATTAAGCTCATTGGAGATAATAAGCAAGCTGCACCTGGAAAGCGGTATAAGCCATTATGAGCTTTGTGGACTGGCGCACCACCACCATATAATTTGCAAGGAATGCGGAGCGATGAAGGAAATTGATATTTGCCCTTATGCAAGCCTTGGGGAGGAGCAGCTAACGTCTATAGGCTTCAGAGCTACCGACCATAAATTCGAGATTTATGGCTACTGCAGCAAATGTAGTCTGACAAAGGAGTAAATTCAAATAGTGGTTTTGGATACTATATATAAGGTAATAGTAATATAATATACAGATTTAGATAAATTTTATGAGGTGAAATTGATGATAAGTAAAAGGACAGCATTTTTGTGGGCAATAATATTAGTAATTGTTACAGCTTTCAGCACCTTTATCGCTGCGAATACGGTCGCTATAAGTATGGGGAACAAAGTAGTAATAGCAAAGGAAGATTTTCAAACGGTTAAAAGCATGGATAAGCTTTTGGGGCTTAAGGAATATATCAAGGGCAACTATGTTGAAGGAGCAGATGATGATAAGCTTATAGAGGGCGCAATCAAAGGAATGTTCGAATCCCTGAGCGACCCATATTCTGTGTATATGACCAAAGATGAATTCAAGAATTTCAATGAGTCTACCAAAGGCTCCTATGGTGGCATCGGAGTTATTGTCACCAGAAGTGAGGATGGTTATGTGACGGTTGTTGCTCCGATAGAGGATACTCCCGGAGAAAGAGCCGGACTTAAAACCAATGATAAGATTATAAAGGTTGATGATAAGGATATAATCGGGATTGAGTTGGAGGCAGCAGTTACTCTGATGAAGGGTAAAAAAGGCTCTCCGGTCACTTTGACTGTAATGAGGGATGACATAAAAGAACCTCAGGTGTTTAAGATAACAAGAGAAGAAATCATACTGAAAACAGTAAAAAGCAATATGATGGATAATAATGTCGGTTACATAAGGATAAGCATGTTCGATGAGGATACCGGCGGCGAGTTCAAGAAGGCTTTAACTGCTCTTGAGGAAAAGAAGATGAAGAGCTTGGTAATAGATTTGAGGCAGAATCCGGGAGGCTTCATAAATCAATGCGTTGAGGTAGCTGATGAACTGCTGGATGAGGGTTTAATAGTTTATACAGAGGATAAGAGTAAGAAAAGGGAAGATTACAAGTCCAAGAGCGGTAAGATTGATGTGCCCTTTGTTATTCTAATAGATGAGGGGAGCGCCAGTGCATCTGAAATAGTGTCCGGAGCAGTAAAGGATAGGAAAGCAGGGCTTTTGATAGGTACAAAGAGCTTTGGCAAAGGTTTGGTCCAATCAATTGAACAGCTGAAGGACGGCTCAGGTATGAAGCTCACTACTCAGAAGTATTATACTCCCAACGGCATAAGCATCAATAAGATAGGAATACAGCCTGATATAGAGGTTAAAGCATTAGAGACAAGATCTGGTCAGAAGCCTGAGGAGGTAAAGGACGTACAGCTTGAAAGAGCTATAGAGGAGCTGCTCAAACAGACAAGGTGATTCGAGGTGCTTTATGGTTACAATTCTTAAGATTGCCGGATTGGTATTCGAACAATTCGGCAATCTCTTGTTAGATGAGTTTTTCTGGATAATAATACTGGTTTTGATAGCAATATACAGGAAAAATGCTGGGATTGAGACAAGAATGCTGGGTACCAGCTATCCTATATTTTATAAAGTGTCGAGTTCTGTGCTGGTTGGGTTGGCTGGAGGACTTTTAGGCAGTCTTATTGTGATTCTTCTAGGTATCAGTATAGTGGATTATACAAGTGCAGGAGAAGGTTCACTAACGGATGCTATCACATATATCTGGATAATTGCTATCCTGCTTGCTGTGATAAACCCAAGATATTTGTGCTTTTCCTATGCCGGAGGCTTGGTAGCACTCTCAAACCTGATATTCGGCTTTCCGTCAGTAAATGTTCCAGGGCTGCTGGCACTTATCGGCGTACTCCATCTGGTTGAGAGCTTCTTAATCTGGCTGGACGGTTATACCTATTCTGTGCCTTTGTTCCTGAAAAGGCAGAAAGGGGATACGGTCGGGGGTTATGTCATGAATAAGGTATGGCCGATTCCTCTGGTAGTGTTTGCAGTTATGTTTGGCGGTGAAGGAGGCAGAATAAGCCTTGCCGAAATTATTGACATGCCATCTTGGTGGCCTTTTCTGAAGCATTCTGCAGCAGGAGGAATAAGGGACTTGGTATATATACCCCTTGTGGTGCCTGTTGTGCTGGGATATGGAGATATGGCAATAACAAAAATGCCTGACAGAAAGTGCAGAAGCTCTGCTGTTAGGCTGGCAGGCTACAGTCTGATACTTATTATACTTTCTATAATTGCTTCAAAGGTTAGAATATTTGCTTATGCAGCTGCTGTATTTGCTCCTCTCGCTCATGAAATGCTCATTATATATGGAGCAAAGGAGGAAGAGGAGGGAGAACCTTATTTTGCAAGCAAGGAGAACGGTATAAAAGTACTTTATGTGCAGAAGGACTCTATTGCAGACAAAATGAACATAAGGCCGGGTGATACGATACTTAGAATCAACGGCATATCTGTATACAGCGAAAAGCATCTTACAGAGTTATTGAGCAGCTACCCCACTTTTATATGGCTTGATATTAAGAAGCCAGCAGGAAGTGTGATTACAGCAGAACATATGAATTATAGAACTGGAATCGGAAGCTTAGGGGCTCTTATAGTTCCTGGTAATACTGATTTCTATTATGAGATGAGCACAGGCAGTTCAGTAGCAAAGCGGCTGCTGCGGAGACTGAAAAGAAAACATAAAAGGGATATTGATGTATAATTACTGTTACGCGTTTCGAGTTACGCGTATTAGGACAGGGCTTTGCAGGAAAAAATGGTTACGGATAACACGGGATACACGGATGTTTCACGGAATGACACGGTATGGTTTATATTTTTTGCCGTGTGTTCAGTGGATTTCAGTGTCTTCGGTGTTACACGTGGTTTTTGGGATCTCTTCTGTTTTCAATTGAATAGTCCAGAAGCTCGCAGAAGGCATTTCGGTTTCTAATATTAGCTGTTTCAAAGCATTTGAAGACATCTATATACTCATTCTCTTTTTCACTTTCGCTTTTCTCAAGTGGATTCTTATCACCTTCAATGGGTTTTCCTTCCATAACTATACCTCGCTTTATATTTGTATATTTGGATAGCACATTTCCTGAATAGTGCATGTTAATATTTATCAATTGCTACAAAAATATAAATATACATTCATTATTTCTCCTAATGGAATTAGTATTCCCATTATTCTATACTTATATTAGCAATAACAACGGCAGGTTTTAAATTCTGTATTATTTGATATTATTAATTTTTGTTAGAGGGGAGCGGAATTCTAATGGCAAATCTATCCTTAAGACATGTAAAAAAGGTTTATCCTGGAAATGTGACAGCAGTTAAAGATTTCAGCGTGGAAATCGAGCATAAGGAGTTTATTGTTCTTGTTGGACCATCAGGCTGTGGAAAGACAACAACCTTGAGAATGATAGCGGGACTTGAGGAGATTTCTGAAGGTGAGCTGTATATTGGTGACAAGCTGGTAAATGATGTTGCACCTAAAGACAGGGACATAGCAATGGTTTTCCAGAACTATGCACTTTATCCGCATATGACTGTTTATGAGAACATGGCCTTTGGTCTGAAGCTTAAGAAGGTTCCCAAGGCTGAGATAGACGAGAGAGTTAAAAAGGCTGCAACACTCCTTGAAATAGAGTCTCTGCTTGACAGAAGACCTAAAGCATTGTCAGGCGGGCAGAGGCAAAGGGTTGCCCTTGGAAGAGCAATGGTTAGAGAACCTAAAGTATTTCTCATGGATGAACCTCTTTCAAACCTTGATGCAAAGCTGAGGGTTCAGATGAGAACAGAGATATCAAAGCTTCATAAGAGACTGAATACCACCTTCATATATGTAACCCATGACCAGACTGAAGCCATGACAATGGGAACAAGAATAGTAATAATGAAGGATGGTGACATCCAACAGATAGACAGCCCGCAGAATGCATATGACAAGCCGACCAATCTTTTCGTTGCAGGCTTCATAGGCAGCCCGCAGATGAATATTTTCCGCGGTACTGTTGTCGAAGAAGGCGGTAAAGTTGCAATAAAGCTTACTGATGGCACTGTACTGGGCTTGACTGCTGAAGTGGCAGCAAAGCTTAAGGATAATGGCTATGTAACCAAGGAAGTGTATGCTGGAATCAGACCTGAGCATTTGCATGAAGCAGAGATAGATCCTCTAACAAATGATTACTCTACTATTACTGGTAAGATTGAAGTTGCTGAGCTTATGGGTTCAGAGACATATCTGTATTTCACAAAGTGCGATAAGCAGGTTATTGCCAGAGTTGATGCAAAGACAAAAAAGAGATCCGGGGATACTGTAGAACTGCAGCTGCATTGGGATAAAATACACTTGTTTGATGTGGAGACTGAGAAAGCAATATAAAAAAACATTAAAATATGATAAAATGTAAGCGAATGGCAAAACCATTCGCTTATACTTTAATTGAGGTAAGAATATGGCTGACATGAGGATACTGCTTGAACAGGCGGCAGAAATAACAAATAAGAGAATAGCTGTTATAATGCAGAATGAGAGTATAGTTTATCCAGAGGGTTCTGCCCTGGGCATAACCTATGAAGAGGCATGCAAAGAAGCAGGAAAAAACTATAAAGGCTGCAATATATATAGGTTAGATGTTGGTGGAAACAAACATTTTGTATGTATCAGCTCGGACAAGTACTATGAATCAGAAACCACCAATTTGGTAATGCTGCTTTTGGGTGCAGCAACAGAAAGCGATGGTTCTACTGCGACATTCCTAAAGAAAGCGGTAGAAGGCAAATATGATGAAGCTGAGCTTGCAAAGCTGGAAGAGAATTTGAAGTCCTATTTGCCGGGATATATGCTGCTCGTTGATGATTTTGGGGATTATAAGAATGAGGTTCTTGAAATCCTGATAAACACAATGGATATTAGAGCAAGACTCGAATATGGCAATAGGATAATCGCTGTTGCTAATGAGGAAAATATTATTGAAGCGTGCAGCAGCTTCGTAAAGAACGTATTGAGCGAACTATTGATTGAATGTAAGGTAGTTTTAGGTGGAAGCGCAGTTTGTGCAAAAGAGCTGCAAGGGATGTACGGTAACTGCATAGAGGCATTATGCCTGAAGCAAATATACGGCTTGGGGGACAGCGTCCTGGATTACGAGGGCATGTATGGCTACAGGATAGCACACAATCTGGATCCAAAGCTTAAGGAATTCATAAGCAGGAGAGTATTCACACCTGAATTCAAGGAGATGCTGAACGGGGAGCTGGGAATTACTATAGAAGAGTTTTTTAAGAATAACCTGAATCTTACAGATACAGCTGCAAAGCTATATATTCACAGGAACACTCTGCTTTACAGACTTGACAAGATAAATAAAAGCACAGGCTTTGATATTAAGAAGTTTGAGGACAGCTGGCTTTTCAAGCTGGCATGGATGATACATAAGGAGAAAAGAAAAGAATAATAAGATTCTTCGTAAACTCAGAATGACATAGGTAAAGCATAAACCATGCCGTGTGATTCCGTGGAACATCCGTGTATTCAGTGTTATCCCGAACTCTGTTGTTAAGAGGCTTCACTAGAAGCCTTTTTTATATTCGCTGTTGACAGCAAAAGATATAAATTATAAAATAGTTACGAACAGGTGTTCTAATTATTTTACATAAATTAGTGAAAATATATAAATATTGCATTTATGTATACTAGAAACTAGTGTGGTATAATTCTAATGTATCCTTAAAAGAAGGTGTTAAAATGGATAGGTTTAAGCTTGTATCAGATTACGTGCCTACGGGGGACCAGCCAGAGGCAATTGAAAAGCTGACAAAAGGAATATTGGCAGGAGACAGGTATCAGACGCTGCTCGGGGTAACAGGCTCGGGAAAAACCTTTACTGTTGCCAATGTCATCGAGAAGGTTCAGAAACCCACTCTTGTGCTGGCACACAATAAAACTCTGGCAGCTCAATTATGCGAAGAGTTTAAAGAATTCTTCCCCGATAATTGTGTAGAATACTTTGTCAGCTACTACGATTATTACCAGCCGGAAGCTTATGTTGCTCGTTCTGATACTTATATAGAAAAAGAAGCGGATATAAATGATGAGATTGATAAGCTGAGACACTCAGCGACAGCTGCGTTGTTTGAAAGAAAAGATGTTATAATTGTTGCCAGCGTTTCCTGCATATACGGCCTTGGAGATCCTGAGGATTACAGGTCTCTTGTGCTTTCCTTGAGAAAGGGTATGGTCAAGGATAGGGACGAGGTACTTAGAAAGCTCATTGATATCCAATATGACAGAAACGATATAAATTTTGTGAGGGGTACCTTTAGGGTAAGAGGAGATATAGTAGATATTTTCCCAGCTGCATCCTCAGATAAAGCAATCAGGGTTGAGTATTTCGGAGACGAAATCGAAAGAATCCTTGAGATAGATTCATTAACGGGCAATATCATAGGCGAGAGGCAGCATGCTTACATATACCCAGCTTCCCACTTCGCCACCACCCAAGCCAAGCTGGAGGCTGCAATCAATACAATAGAGATAGAACTGGAGCAGCGGGTAAAGGAATTGAAGGAGCAGGACAAACTGGTGGAAGCCCAGAGACTTTTGCAAAGAACCAATTATGATATTGAGATGATGAAGGAAGTAGGCTACTGCTCCGGAATAGAGAACTATTCAAGACATATCAGCGGCAGACCACCGGGAAGTGCGCCCTTCACGCTATTGGACTTTTTCCCTGAGGATTACCTTCTGGTAGTTGATGAATCACATGTTTCAATACCTCAGGTCAGAGGCATGTACTTTGGAGACAGAGCGAGGAAAGAGTCCCTTGTTGATTATGGCTTCAGACTGCCTTCTGCTTTTGATAACAGGCCATTGAATTTTGAAGAGTTTGAGCAGCGGCTTAATCAAGTGCTCTATATAAGTGCCACACCGGCTAAGTATGAGCTTGAGCGAAGCGCTCGTGTGGCGGAACAGATTATAAGGCCTACCGGACTGGTGGACCCTGAGATAGAAGTGAAGCCTGTAAAGGGACAGATAGATCATCTCATAGGGGAAGTACATGAAAGGGTTCAGAAGAACCAAAGAATTCTTGTTACTACTCTTACGAAAAAGATGGCAGAGGATTTAACCGCATATATGAAGGAATTGGATATCAGAGTACGATACCTGCATTCGGATATTCTTACCATGGAGAGAATGAAGATACTCAGAAGTCTTAGGTTGGGTGAGTTTGATGTACTTGTTGGCATAAACCTCCTAAGGGAGGGATTGGACCTTCCGGAAGTATCGCTGGTTGCTATATTGGATGCAGATAAAGAAGGATTTTTAAGGTCGGAGACCTCTCTAATCCAGACAATCGGCAGAGCAGCGAGGAATGTGGATGGAAAGGTAATGATGTATGCTGATAAAATTACCGAATCCATGAAGAAGGCTATAAGTGAAACCAACAGAAGAAGAAGAATACAGATAGATTATAATGAAGAGCATGGAATCGAGCCTCAGACCATAAGAAAGGCGATACATGATGTCATCGAAGCCACTACTGTTGCAGAAGAGTCTGCAAAGTACGGTGTGAAGGATGATATAGAACATTTGAGGAAAGAGGATATAGTAAGACTTATATCTGCTTTAGAAGAAGAGATGAAGGACTGTGCAAGAGCTATGCAGTATGAACGGGCTGCTGAGCTTAGAGACAAAATAGTTGAGCTGAGACAGAAGGTTAAGAAATAAGGGGTGTATGATGGCTAAGGATAAAATCATTATTAAGGGTGCCAGAGAGCATAACCTTAAAAACATAGATATAGAAATACCAAGGGACAAGTTTGTCGTAGTGACAGGCTTAAGCGGCTCCGGTAAGTCTTCACTTGCTTTTGACACAATATATGCGGAGGGACAGAGGCGCTATGTGGAGTCTCTTTCCGCCTATGCAAGGCAGTTCCTGGGGCAGATGGAGAAGCCCGATGTGGATTATATAGAGGGTCTGTCTCCGGCCATATCCATAGATCAGAAGACTACCAACAGGAATCCTCGTTCCACGGTGGGTACTGTAACAGAAATATATGACTATCTTAGACTTCTTTTTGCAAGGATAGGGACACCTCACTGCCATGTGTGCGGCAAAGAAATAACTCAGCAGACAGTGGATCAGATGGTTGATTATATTAAAACTCTTGAGCCGGGAACGAAGGTACAGCTCATGGCCCCTGTTATCAGAGGGAAGAAGGGGGAGCACCAGAAGCTTCTGGAGGATATAAAAAAGAGCGGATATGTAAGGGCGAGAATTGACGGTGAGACTATGGATCTTAATGAGGAAGTCAAGCTGGAAAAGAATAAAAAGCATACTATTGAAGTAATTGTTGACAGAGTAGTAGTAAAGGAAGGCGCCAGTAAAAGGCTGACCGATTCTTTGGAGACAGTCCTGAAGCTTTCCGGAGGTACAGCACTTATTGATATAGTAGGTAAAGAGGAAAGACTGTTCAGCCAGAACTTCGCATGTGTAGAATGTGGAATAAGCATAGAGGATCCCGCCCCAAGGATGTTCTCCTTCAACAGTCCCTTCGGGAAATGCCCTGTATGTGACGGTTTGGGGGAGCTCCGCAGGATAGACCCCGATCTTGTAATACCTGACAGGACAAAATCAATAGCTGAGGGAGCCATAGAGCCTTGGAGGAATTTTGACGAAGATACCTGGTATTACAATATATTAGATGCAGCGTCCAGACACTATGGTTTTAGCATGGACTCTCCTGTCTGTGAATTGGATGAAAAGATTGTAGACATGTTGTTAAACGGCAACGGCGGAGAAAAGATAAAAGTAAGGTATGAGAGGGAGTACGGCAAGGGAGAAGTGATGGTGTCCATTGAGGGGGTCGTGAACAACCTTGATAGACGCTACAAGGAGACCAAGTCTGATTACATGAGGAATGAAATAGAAAAATACATGTCTTCCATACCTTGTCCCGATTGTAAGGGGACCAGGCTCAGGAAAGAAAGTCTTGCGATTAAGATAGGCGGTCTTTCAATTGCTGAGGTATGTGATATGTCTATTTATAAAATAAAGGACTTTTTTGATCAGGTTCAGCTCTCGGAAAAACACAAGTTAATATCCAAGTTGGTTTTAAAAGAAGTAAGGGATCGTCTGGAGTTCCTTCTAAATGTGGGCTTGGAGTATCTTACACTTTCCCGTACGGCAGGAACCTTGTCAGGGGGAGAGGCTCAGAGAATAAGGCTTGCAACACAAATAGGCTCAAGTCTTGTCGGAGTATTGTATATACTTGACGAACCCAGTATAGGGCTTCATCAGAGGGATAACGACAAGCTTCTGAAAACGCTCCGCAATCTTACGAACCTGGGAAATACTCTGCTGGTAGTAGAGCATGACGAGGATACAATGCATGCAGCAGATTATATTATAGATATGGGGCCGGGGGCTGGAGTCCACGGAGGCGAGGTTGTAGCAGCAGGATCTCTCGACACTATATTAGCCTGTGAAGAATCCATCACAGGACAGTATCTGAGTGGTAAAAAAGTAATCCCTGTACCTGAGAAGCGGAGAAAACCCAATGGCAAATGGCTTGAAATAAAAGGGGCTAATGAGAATAACCTTAAGAACCTGGATGTCAAAATACCCTTGGGAGTTTTTACCTGTGTAACGGGGGTATCCGGTTCTGGAAAAAGCACTCTGGTCAATGAGATACTGTATAAAGAGCTTGCACATAGGCTATACAGATCGAGGCAGAAGGCGGGAGAGCATAAAAGCATAAAAGGATTGGAGCATATTGACAAGGTTATCGACATAGACCAATCACCTATAGGAAGAACACCCAGGTCTAACCCTGCTACCTATACGGGGGTCTTTGATATTATAAGAGAAGTGTTCTCCTCAACTCCTGAGGCAAAAATGAGAGGCTACAAGAACGGCAGGTTCAGCTTCAATGTAAGAGGTGGAAGGTGTGAGGCCTGTAAGGGTGACGGAATCATTAAGATTGAGATGCAGTTCTTACCAGATGTGTATGTTCCATGCGAGGTATGCAAGGGCAAGAGATATAACAGGGAGACACTGGAGGTAAGGTATAAGGGAAAGAATATTTCTGATGTACTGGACATGACAGTGGAGGATGCCCTTGGATTCTTTGAGAATATACCAAGAGTGCAGAAAAAGATTCAGACCTTGTATGATGTAGGCTTAGGATATGTTAAGCTGGGGCAGCCTTCGACAGAGTTGTCCGGTGGAGAAGCTCAGAGGATAAAGCTGGCCTATGAGCTTTCAAAAAGAAGCACGGGTAAGACGGTGTATATTTTGGATGAGCCTACCACAGGCCTTCATATTGCGGATATACACAAGCTGCTTGGAATACTTGACAGACTTGTGGATGCAGGCAACAGCATCATTGTAATAGAACATAACCTGGATGTGATAAAAAGGTCAGATTATATTATAGACCTTGGCCCGGAAGGCGGAGACAGAGGTGGTACAATTATAGGACAAGGTACCCCTGAGGATATATGCAAAATTGATGCTTCATACACCGGACACTTCCTGACGAAGATACTTGACAGGGATAAAGGCAGGTTCGAGTAAAAGCTAAAAAAAGACCCTTATGGGTCTTTTCCTTTTAATATCTTCTTTCGGGTATCTTCTTTGAAACCAATAGTCCTTTTATCTGCTTAACTTCATCTTCACTGCATTCCAATGCAATGACTCCCATATCGTAAGTCTGGTATAAAAGCACCTTGCTGCTTAGGGCCAAGTAGTTCTCTATTCTTTCGAAGGGGTACCAGCCTACTGCATTGGAATAGCTGAAGGGGATGGAAAGCTCCAGCCTGAAGTCTATACCGTTTATTGCAAAGCCTTTATCAGTTACATAGGCTTTGAGAGTTCTGCTGTTAATCAGGAAAAGTACTTCAATAATGAGTGCGAAAACAGCCAAGTAAGCTATAGACCAAAGGTTTTCTGCGGTAACCTCGCGTTTCCTTACCATTGGCATGAAGATTGCGATAATGGGAAGAGCCAATATTATAAGTCTGTCACGCATTTCAAAGGACTTTGCAGGAAGGGCCTTTATAATATTCAAGGCTTTCATGCGGTTTTTTGTATACAAATACTTCATAAATGCCTGGGAATACATTGCTGTAATATAGGCTGCGATATAAAGCAGGGCTGCAAGCAGAGCGGCATTTGGAGAATCCAATATCACCTCCGGGGCGATTATTGTATTAATAAGGATAAAAAATAACAGGAAAGTAAAAAGGGATACTATAAAAATAATTGTTTTCATTGTATTGCTCATATATTTTCCTCACTTCTATATATTTTGCGGAATATTTTGGCTTTGATATGAATTTTATCCATATACAGTATAAATTATATCAAATCTTTATTAAAAAGCAATTTAATGTATAATATAAATAAGTGCTAAAGTACTTACTGGTTACGAGTTGCGTGTTACGAGAACCCGAGTGGGACTTCGAAGAATTTACTCAATTCGCGTAACCCGAAACACGAAACGCGAAACCAGATGTTTGGAGGAATAATCCCATGTTATCTTTGGACGATAAGCTTAAGAATCTCCCGGAGAACCCCGGGGTATATATAATGCTCGATGAATATAATGAAATAATATATGTCGGCAAGGCAATAAACCTGAAGAACAGAGTAAGACAGTACTTCCAATCCTCAAAGAACCAGCATCCCAAGGTTGCCGCCATGGTTGAGAGAATAACGGATCTGGAATACATTATAACCGACTCAGAGCTAGAGGCGCTTATACTGGAGTGTAATCTCATAAAAAAACATCGTCCTAAATACAATATCATGCTTAAAGATGATAAGCACTACCCGTATATAAAAATGACAATAAACGAGGAATACCCCAGATTGCTTATTGTGAGGGAGATTAAGAAGGACGGGGCAAAATATTTTGGGCCTTATACCGATGTCACTGCTGTAAACAGAACCATTGAACTTATGAAAAGCTTATTTCCTATAAGATACTGCAACAAAAACATCAGCAAGATAATGGGCAAGGAGAGACCTTGTCTCAATTACCACATAAAGAAATGCGTTGCTCCATGCCAGGGGAATGTCAGCAAAGAACAATACAGGGAACTGATTGACTCAATGATAATGATGCTGGAAGGTAAGCAGGAGGAGGTTTTGAAGCGGCTGGAAAAGAAAATGCACGAAGCGGCTGAGGACCTGGATTTTGAAAAGGCGGCTGAAATCAGGGATAATATGAACTCTCTGATAAAGATAGCTGAAAAGCAGAAAATCATATCCTCTGCACCGGTTGACCAAGATATTATAGCCTTTGCAGTGGATCAATCAGAGTCCTGCATACAGGTTTTCTTTGTTAGAGGTGGAAAGCTTATCGGAAGAGAGCATTTCATTATTGAGGATACCAAGCTGAGCGATTCCAAGGAGATATTGAGCAGCTTCATAAAACAGTTCTATGAATCGGATACCCTTATACCGAAGGAAATAATTCTCCAGGAAGAGATTGATGAATTAAGCATCATAGAACGTTGGCTGAGCGATAAAAGAGGAGGCCGCGTCAAGCTGATCGTACCGCAGAGGGGAGAAAAGCAGAAGCTTATTGAAATGGTAAGCAAGAATGCGGAGGACACCTTAAGACTCATTGTAGAAAAGCAGAAAAGCGATGAAGAGAGGACAATGGGGGCTTGCAAAGAACTGAAGGATATACTGGGACTCGCAGATATTCCGGTGCGGATTGAAGCTTTTGATATTTCGCACCTTCAGGGAGTCCTGAATGTCGGGTCCATGATAGTTTTTGAAAAGGGCAAACCCAACAACAGGAACTACAGACGATTCAGGATAAAATCCGTGGAAGGTGCAAATGATTATGAGAGCATGCGAGAAATAATGGAGAGAAGATTTATCCACGGCATCAAGGAGAGGGATGAGCTGACTGCAGAAGGCAAGGACTTGGAGCTAGGCAAATTTTCAGTATTCCCGGACCTTATTATGCTGGATGGAGGTTTAGGGCAGATAAATGCTGTATTGCCGGTGATTAAGGAGTATGCGTCCAGCATACCTGTGTGTGGAATGGTTAAGGATGACAAGCACAGAACCAGGGGGCTGATTTATGGTGGCGAAGAAATCGCAATACCCATTAATTCCAAGGCTTTCAGGCTTATAACCAATATTCAGGATGAAGCTCACAGATTTGCAATTAACTATCATAAGAGCTTAAGGAGCAAAACAATTGTAGAATCGGCATTGGATGGCATACCTGGAATAGGGCCTGCCAGAAGAACAGCGCTTCTGAAGCATTTTGGCAGTCTGAAAAATATTAAGAGGGCTGCTTTGGAAGAAATAAGTGAAGTTGAGGGCATGAACAAAAAAACAGCAGAAGTTGTATTTAATTTTTTTAAATCATAAGACTTTTTTAAAAATGTTCCGTATTATATATAGAACGCAACAAAATGAAGATAATATGTCCCTTCCAGGCAAAGTATTGCCTGTCAGCATTGAAGCTGCGCATAAATGAATGGACATATTAAGGAATGTTTTAACAAATTAAAACTAGGAGGTAAAAAGATGTATAAAAAATTATATAAATCCAGAACAGTCAAAACAATAGCAGGTGTATGCGGAGGTTTAGAGGAATATTTCAATATTGATGTTACTATAATAAGACTTGTTTGGGTTGCGCTTACAATTGCTACAGGTATATTTCCCGGGGTATTCGCTTATGTGGCTGCAGCACTTATAATCCCTGATGAGCCTGTCGGATATAGCAAGGACTATAGCTCAAGCCAGAACCCGGAATACAAGATTGATAAAGACGAGCAATAAGAAGAGGGTGTTTTGTTGAAGTTCTTAGTGGATACTCATTGTCATACCATATCAAGTGGTCATGCATACAGCACAATCTCAGAAGTTGCTGAAACGGCGGGAGAAAAAGGTTTGAAGCTTATAGCAATGACCGATCACGGACCTGCCATGCCGGGAGGTCCTTCAATATTACATATAGGCAACTTGAGGATTATACCTGATTATATCAAAGGTGTAAGAGTACTTAAGGGTGTAGAGGCCAATATTATGGATTTTGACGGCGGTCTTGATTTGCCTGAAAAATACTTGAAAAACCTGGAGATAGTCATTGCCTCCTTCCATGATGTGTGTATAGCTCCGGGAAGTGTGGAGGAGAATACAAGGGCACTTATCGGGGCAATGAAAAACCCCAATGTGAATATCATAGCGCATCCGGGTAACCCCTATTATCCCATTGACATAGACAGGCTTATACAGTGTGCTTACGATACTGGAACATTAATAGAAATAAACAACAGTTCCTTTATAGGAAGCCGCTTGGGAAGTGCTGAAAACTGCAGAAGCATAGCAGCCAAAGCTAAGGAAAAGGGTATTAAATTGGTAGCAGGCAGCGATTGTCACATTTGCTACGATGTAGGGAAATTCAATAAGGTTGAAGAGATATTCGAAGATATTGGGATGCCGGAAGAGCTTGTCATAAACACTGACCCTCAGAAGCTTATTGACTATCTGAATAAAAATGGCAGAAAGGTAAGTTTATAGTTTACGGGGTTGCGGGGTTACGAGGTTCCGGGGAGTAGGGAGCGCATTGCATGCGTTCCGCAGTAAGGGCGACCATTGCCGTAATATTCATACACAAACCGAATATACATAGAGTAAAAGCCAGTTTGGAGGGATACAAATGACCTTTAAAAGAGCCTTTACTCTTTTTTTATGCGCTATTTTAGCAGTTTATATATTTGCAGGGCCATCTTTGCTGGAACGGATGAAAAGCGATTATAAGAAAAGTCTGGAGCCAATACATAAAAATACAGAATGGACAGGTGTAATAACCTTATGGGACTACCCCAGGCTTGATATAAGAAATGGAACCCGTTTCAGCTGGATTAAGAGCAAGATCAGGCAGTTTGAGAAGCAGAACCCGGGAGTGTATATTGAATTCCGGGAGTTGGACTGGAAGGACGGTCCTACCTTTCTGAAGGCTGCTGCAAAGACCGGAGCAAATCCTGATATTGCCCCAATAGGCAGTGATTATTTTTTCATGTCCAAGGGGTACTTGGAGGAACTGGACAGTTTCATAAGCCTTGCGGAAAAGGCTGACATCATAGACAGCATACTTGATACCGCAACCTATAATGGTAAAATCTATGGAATACCCTGGATGATGACAGGCTATACGATGCTTCTGAATACAGATAAATTTAATGAGAGAAATATCAGTCTTCCGGAAAACGGGGAATGGACCTATGAGCAGTTCGTAGAAGCTTTAAAACAGCTTACCTATGACAGCAGCGGCAGGGGCAAACCTAATGTATTCGGCTTCAACTCCTTTGTGGAGCCCGGCTATTATAACACCTTCGGGTTGATAATGAGCGACGGTGCGCAAATAATAGATGAAGCAACAGGAAAGTATATCTTCAACACCCCGGAGGCCTTGTCAGGACTCACTAAGCTGTGTGACCTCAAATTCAAATATAAAGTTACCCATCCTGGCTTTGGAACCATGAACGAAAACCAAGCCTGGTCCACGTTTTTGAATGGAGAAGCGGCGGTTTATATAGGAGGTTCCTGGACTGTACCGCTGCTCAGAAATTCTCAGGACAGCAGCGGAATAAGCTTTGCGGTAGCTAAGTATCCTGCCGGGAAGTCAGATGTACCTTTGTCGATAAGCTCGACGACATGCTCATATGCTGTTTTTAAGCAGAAGGAGGCCGGGAAAAGGAAGGTTTGTACTGATTTTATAAAATTCATCACCGCTGCAGAGACACAAAGCGAATTGGCCAATTTCGGGTATTTTCCGGTCAGAAAATCAGGGAAACATCTGTACGAAAATGACAAAGAGTTGTATACTATACAGCAGAGCTTATATTTTGCTGAACAGCTGCCAAAAGTGAATAACTGGAGTGAAATCGACCTTATATTGCAGACTAAGATAAAAGAAGCACTGCAGGGGGATATTAGCCCGGAGCAAGCTCTGAAGGATGCCGAAAGGCTAATTGAACAACGCAGATGACTTGTTCTAGGTATTCTTATAGGGATGGTTACGAGTTACGAGTTACTAGTTGCGCGCATGAAAGAAAGGCTTCGAAGAAATTGCTTGAATCGCGTAACACGAAACGCGTAACAACATACATTGTCTATGTGTTTTAGTATTGAATAAAACATCTAAATATGGACACATTTCAACTAGTGAATAATACAAAAGCAAGCGGAGGAGAGTTGTATGACTGAGGTTAAGAGCACAAAGAAAGAAAAGAAACCGATAATCGAATATAATGGAAAGAAGTACATAAGGATACCGGTAAAGACACACGTGATAACCAGGGAAGACAGCATTGTCGACGTTGTGAAAAAATATGCCCAGGAAACTGTAAAGGAAAAGGATATAGTATTTATCAGCGAAAAGGCGGTTGCAATTACACAGGGCAGGGCTTATCCCATGAGCGAGATTAAACCAAGGCCATTGGCAAAGCTCCTCTCAAAATATGTAACAAAGACTCCCTCGGGTATTGGTCTTGGAATACCGGAGACTATGGAAATGGCACTGAGAGAATGCGGCGTACTGAGAATTATTTTTGCTGCAGTTGTTAGCTTTTTAGGAAAGCTAATCGGGCGCAAAGGGGACTTCTACAGGGTAGCCGGCTACAAAGCTTCTTCAATAGACGGTCCTACGCCTAATACATTGCCGCCGTATAACAAATATGTTGTACTTGGACCGGCAAACCCGGACGAAATAGCAAAAAAGATAAGCGAGGGCATAAAAGCAGAAGTTGCAATAGTGGATATTAACGATTTAGGCGGGAATATTCTAGGAACCTCAAAACCGACCATGGATAGGAAAGCTTTAGTTGGAATACTGAGGGATAACCCTTTGGGGCAGGGCAGTGAGCAGACACCTATGGGGATAATAAGAAGCGCTGCAGAATAGATATGAAAGGGGACAGCAGAGTAATGCAGAATTGCTGTAGAAGCTATGCTTCAGTAAAACTTGATATAGACAACATATTATATAATGAGCCTATGAAGAATCATACCTCTTTCAAACTGGGGGGGCCTGCAGACATATTCATTGAGCCTGATAACATCGAAGAGTTGTCTAAAGCGATAAAAAGCTTGAAAGACCGCTCCATACCATATTATATAATAGGTAATGGAAGCAATCTTCTGGTATCTGACAAAGGTCTCAGATGTGCAATAGTAAAGATAGGCGAGAAGTTTGGAAGTGCAGATATTGATGGAGATAGGGTAATAGCAGAGTGCGGTATTTTGCTTTCTACTTTATCCAAAATGGCAGCTAAGAGCAACCTTACCGGCATGGAGTTTGCCAGCGGCATTCCAGGAGCTCTGGGAGGAGCAGTTACTATGAATGCAGGAGCTTACGGCGGTGAAATGAAGGACATAGTAGAGTGGGTGGAAGTTTTGGATCAGGACCTCCAGTTGAAAAGGCTGAAAAACACTGAAATGGAGTTTGGATACAGGAAAAGCGTAGTAGAACCCAGAAAATATATAGTCATAAGGTGCTGCTTAAGGTTGAAAAAAGGGAATCCCGATGAGATTAACAGCATAATGGCAGACCTTACCGAAAAGAGGAGAACCAAGCAGCCGTTGCACCTGCCAAGCGCAGGGAGCACCTTCAAGAGACCGGAGGGTTACTTTGCCGGCAAGCTCATAGACGATGCAGGCCTAAGAGGTTTTTCCATGGGTGGAGCACAGGTATCGACATTGCACTGCGGCTTTGTGGTGAATAATGGTGGTGCAACAGCACAGGATGTATATAATCTTATAAGGCATGTACAGAAAACTGTAAATGAGAAGTTCAATGTGAAAATTGAACCGGAAGTAAAAATATTAGGCGAGTTTTAATGAAGGCGTATGACTATATCAGTCATACGCCTTTTTATTTTTCCATATTTTCATGAAAATAATTGACATTCGAAAACCATCGAAATATAATAATGTTAGAAGATAACGAAAGGAGGCAGTGGTTATGGGTGTAATGGATAAGATAATAATACATCATTCAACTGCATATGACTTCTTGGCAGGAATGTACAGGCTGAACAACAATGAAAAGCTGATAGCTGCTAAAGAAGAACTTGAATTGGGTGAAAAAGTAAAGTTTAATGAAGACATACTAAACTGGGTGAAAGCAAGTAGAATGAATCTGCCTCAGGAAATCAAGGACGGACTTGATCTATTCTTCAACTACGAGAGTTTTTTTGGAATATGTCTTATGAATGATATAGCAGATAAAGATATTAAGAATGCTGTGGGATTCATTAGCCACATAGAAAAGCTCTCTTATGCTTCTATTCTGAGTAGTTTTTTGGAAACGGGCTACAACAGTGACGAATTAACAATAGAACAGGTGGAGGAGATGCTGGGAAGCCATAAGGAAGCCATTTCCTTCATAGAGAAAACTATTACACTGCCCTCTAAGCAGAAATGGGAGCTGCTGCAGTTCTTTCTTGACCCCGAAGGCATGAGGAATCGTTTTCTAGAGCTTCTTAGATGGTATAATGCAAATATATTCATGCATGCAGAAAAAAATGCTGAAGCTGTTGTGCTTAAACAGGAGAAGGAACTTGAGAAAAAGCTCGGGGTTTACGGTGAAAGCTATCTGAAGCTTTTAGTTGACATTGATTACAGCAAGAGTAAGGAAAGAAGGCTTGTTATTGCGTTATCATACTACTATGAGGTTAGCAATCTGCGTTCCATCAGGGAATGTAAAGGTGTTGACCTGCATTTGCTCGGTTACAGGTATCCGGAGCTTATAGCTGAAGGAAAACATGCCCTTCTGTCTAACGTAAGCATATTCAAAGCACTAGCGGATGAAACCAGGCTCAATATTATTAAGCTTCTGAGTGAACGGCCTTGGTATGGAAATGAACTGGCGCAGAAGCTGAAGCTTTCAAACTCAACAATCTCCTATCACATGTCCATGCTGACAATGAATGGCTTAGTCGAGACTGTGAGGGAGGACAATAAGTATTATTTTAGCCTTAATATGGATAATGTCAAGAAAACACTGTGCGATGCACTGGATAACATGGTGAAGTAATTTTTTTTGATCATATGTTTCGATATATATCGAAATTACACAAATCTTGATTATATGAAGGCGGGGTTGAATGTATGAAGAAATTAGATGAAAAGAGCATATTCAGGAACAGGAATTTTGTACTTTTGTGGTTAGGTCAGCTGGTGTCATTATTGGGGAATAGGTTCCATGAGGTGGCTTCGATGTGGTATATCTATCAGGTGACCGGCTCACCGCTGAAAATGGGCATAACACTTGTGTTTTCCACACTGCCTGCAGTTATACTGGGTCCATTTGCCGGAGCAGTTGCAGACAGGTATGACAGAAAGAAAATTATAGTACTCTCCGACTTTATAAACGGAGGTATTGTAGGCGTCATTACAATACTCATGTATATGGGCAATTTAGAGATCTGGATGCTGTACCTGCTGGCGGGACTCAGGTCTGCGGCGTCTACGTTCTTCGGACCTGCAGTGTCAGCTATTACACCTTCTATAGTACAAAAGGAGCAGCTCTTAAAGGCTAACTCAATGAATCAGCTTTCCAGGGATTTTACAGGCATATTGGGGTATGCGGCTGGAGGTGCAATGATTGCTATTATGGGTATATCGGGGTTGTTTCTTTTTGACAGCATTTCCTTCACACTTTCAGCAATATCTGAAACCTTTATCAACGTGCCAAAGGTCAGGAAGGAGGCTGTGGAGAAGAAATGTATGAGAAGTGAGATTTTGGAAAGCATTTACTTTATTATAAAGAAAAAAGAGTTATTACATTTTGTAATTGTAGGAGGCTTGGTAATTAACTTTTTCCTTGCACCCTTGGAGATTTATATAACACTGTTCGCAGGACATAGGCTTAATATGGACAGTGGGGGATTTGGTATTCTACTTGCGGCAATAACAGTCGGGAGCATTTGCATGACTCTATTGATGCCTGCTATAGGGAGAAGGTTAGGCTACTATACGCTGACATTCATAGGACTTACATTGGAAGGGCTACTTATGATGTTGTTCGGAGTATCTGGAAGCTTTTATACTTCATTGGTCATTCTCGCTTTAATGGGGGCATCCATATGCATATGTAATGTGTCACTGAGTACAATATTCCAGAACCTGATACCCAATGAAATGATGGGAAGGGTAGGCGGCATACTGGGGACAATATGCCAGGCCACTATTCCGTTAGGATATTTCATCGGTGGTATGGTTACTGAAAAATTTGATTTGACTGCTGTTTTGGTAACAAGCGGCTTAATAGTTGCACTTTCGGGGTTATCTACCTTTAGAATAGCCAGGGCTTCTGAGCCGTATTTGAAATCATCGCTTTAGTATGACAAATGGCATTTTGATAATAATAATGATATTATTAAGAAGTAAACCATTTATTGAATTAAGCAGAATACTCTGCCTAATTCAATAAAGCCTCCGGCGGATGCACACGGTTTTGTAACGGAAATTGTCACGCAAACGTGACCAAAACCGGCGCGCAAATTCGTCGAGACGAATTTGAATATATGAGGTGAGACTATTGATAAAGCTCTATGCAGATTACCATACCCATACGGTTTACAGCCATGGTACAGGAGAAATAATGGATAATGTCATGGCGGCAAGAAAGAAGGGACTGACAGAGATTGCAATAACGGACCATGGCATTAGGCACTTTGCTTACGGGGTTAGACGCAAGGATATTGCAAGGATGAGGGATGAAATAGACAGGATAAATGATAATGCAGAGGGTATAAAGGTGCTTTTAGGGATGGAGTGCAATATCATAAGCACTGATGGGGATATTGACATGGATGACGGGATACGCAAATATCTTGACATACTTCTGGTAGGCTTTCATATGATGGTATTACCGAAGTCTGCAAAGGACGTAATCAATATATACGGCAGAAATTATATGTCTAAAATATTCCATCTGGGCACAGAAGGAATTAGGGAGACAAATACCGAATCAATGATTAAAGCTATAAGGAAGCATAAGATTGATATCATAACACATCCAGGCGCCCGTATTCCTCTCGATACTACCCTTATTGCAAGAGAAGCCGCCAAAGCCGGTACAGCTCTTGAGATAAATTCACACAGCAGTTATATGAGGGCAGAGCATGTCATTGCAGGAGCAAGAGAAGGGGCGAAGTTTGTGATTGATAGTGACGCCCATTCCCCTCAAGATGTGGGGAACCTGCAGAATGGGCTTGATATTGCCATAGAAGCCGGTCTAACCAGCGAACAAATAATTAATGCAGTAAAGTAGGGGGAATTATACAAATGAAGTTCTTGATTGTTACAGGCTTATCGGGTGCTGGTAAAAGCCAATCCATTAAATTTCTCGAGGATTTGGGCTATTTTTGCGTAGACAACCTGCCCCCGGCTTTAATCAGCAAATTTGCAGAAATGTGCGCAGATAGCAAGGACGCCATAGACAAGGCAGCCATTGTAATAGACATCAGGGTTGGCAAATTCTTCGATCAGCTTTCTGGAAGTCTTGATGAGCTTAGAGCGACAGGCAATACATATGATGTACTTTTTCTGGAGGCTTCTGACGAAACTCTCATTAAACGCTTCAAATCCAGTAGAAGGATGCATCCTCTTGCAGCAGACGGCAGAATAATAAAAGGGATTAAGGCTGAGAGGAGAAAGCTTCAGGAGATAAAATCCAAAGCCACGAATATCATAGATACAACAAACATGAGCCCATCAGAGCTAAAGGGTGAGATAATCCATCTTTTTGTAGAAGGGGGCAAGTCTGAGGGACTTATAATCAACATACTGTCCTTCGGCTTCAAATACGGCATTCCCTTGGACTCTGACATGGTGTTCGATGTAAGATTTCTTCCCAATCCATACTATGTAGAGAACTTGAAAAAATACAGCGGAACTGATGAAGGCGTAAGGAACTATGTGATGCAATGGCCTGCAGCAGTGGAGTTTATGAATAAGCTTACAGATATGGTGGAGTTCCTGATTCCGCATTTCATTAAGGAAGGCAAATCACAGCTTGTTATTGCCATAGGTTGTACCGGTGGGCGGCATAGATCCGTCACAATGGTCAATATGCTGAGCCAGAAGCTCAAAGAGAACAACCACAGGGTCATAGTAGAACATAGAGATATAGAAGAAGAGAATTATAGGTAACATATCCGTTTTAGGGGGGTTACACTTGAAAAGCAATTCTATAAAGAATATTTTGTATGAGAAGGGGATAATATCAGGAGGTCCAAACATTGTAGCAATAGGAGGAGGTACTGGACTTTCAGTGCTTCTTAGAGGATTGAAGAAGTATACTGCCAATATAACTGCAATTGTAACAGTATCAGATGATGGAGGCGGCTCGGGGCTGCTTAGGGAGGACATGGGCATGCTTCCTCCCGGAGATATCAGAAACTGCATAGTTTCTCTGGCTAATACCGAGCCTATAATGGAGCAGCTTATGCAGTACAGGTTCAAAGAGGGATCCCTGAAGGGACAAAGCTTCGGGAACCTTTTTATTGCTGCAATGAATGACATCTGCGGCAGCTTTGATTCTGCAATTAAGGAAGTAAGCAGCGTATTGGCTGTGACCGGAAAGGTTTTGCCGGTAACTCTTGAAAATGTAGTGCTGTATGCGGAGCTTGAAGATGGTACGGTAATAAAAGGGGAATCTCAGATACCCATCAAACAGCAGGCAGCAAATAAAAGAATAAAGAAAGTATTCCTAAAGCCTGGCAATTGCAAGCCCATACCCGAGGCATTGAAGGAAATAGCTGATGCCGATGTAATTATACTGGGTCCTGGAAGCCTCTACACCAGTATCATACCCAATGTACTTGTGAAAAATATAGCCAAAGCCATTAACAGCTCTGGTGCTTTGAAGATATATGTAAGCAATATAATGACGCAGCAGGGTGAAACTGTAGGATACAGTCTTTCCGAACATATTAAGGCAATAAATGATCATGGAAATAAGCTTCTCATAGATTATGCTATTGCGAATACAGGAAAAGTCCCTCAATCACTGCTGGATAAATACAAAACTGAGGATGCTTCTCCTGTTTTGATAGACTATGATATAATAGCTGATATGGGAATTAAAGTCCTTGATGGAAATTATGTAAGCATCGAAAACGGATATCTGAGGCATGATTTTGACGCGCTGGCGAAGCGGATATTTAAGCTTATAAGTGAAGAGAAGCCTCAAAAGGATAAAAAGAGACTGCTGGATCATTATTTTATGAACGGTATATTAAAGAAGAGCAAAAGAAATAAGTAAAGGGGAGATAAGATTGAATGAAAATGTGAAAACAGAGATAATATCATGGATAAAGCTGATATTATCAGCGTTTGTCATTGCTTTTATACTAAAGACCTATATTTTCCAGGTGGCACTTGTAAATCAGATTTCAATGGAACCAACACTGCACGAAGGCCAAGTGCTGATAATTGCGAAGGTTAACTATCTATTCAAAGACCCCGCGAGAGGCGAAATAGTAGTATTGAAGGATGAGCTGGAGAACAAGTATTTGATAAAGAGGGTAATAGGGCTTCCTGGAGAAGTCATAGATATAAAAAATGATAAGGTTTATATAAATGGGGAGGAGCTAAAGCCTGATTATACTGAGGTACCGACTCAGGACAACGGCTTCCTAGAATCTAAAGTGCCTGAGGGCAAGTACTTTGTGATGGGGGATAACAGGCTGCACAGCAGGGACAGCAGATCGGACACGGTGGGTTTTGTTAGCCGCAGCAATATCGTGGGCAAGGCAGTGTTTAGAGTCTGGCCCTTAAGCAAAATCGGAATCGTAAAATAAAGAGGTGCTCTTATGACTTTCTCATCCGTAACTAAAAATGAAATATCCAAGATTGCCATAACAAATAAGTGCTGTCAGCTGGCTTTGCTGTCAGCACTTATTAAAATGACCGGAACAGTTCAGATACATGGAGTAAACAAGATAGGAGTCAGGCTTTCCACCGAGAATGCTTCTATAGCAAGAATGCTCTTCTCACTGCTTAAGAGCTGTTTTGAAATCAGCACCAGGGTTGTTGTCAGGAAAAACAAACATCTTAAGAAAAACAATAATTACACTTTATATATTGACTCCGATATGGGTTCCCAGGAAATACTCAAGGCGGTAGGTATACTGCAGGAAGGTGACAAAGGCATAAAATTCAACTATAAGCTGCCCCATAACCTGCTAAGAAAAGCTTGCTGCAGGAAAGCCTATCTAAGGGGAGTTTTTCTAGGCGGCGGCTCAATAAGCGACCCCGAGAAGACCTATCATCTTGAATTGGTAACAAACAGTGAGGATTTTGCTGAAGACATAAAGGAGCTCTTGAATCACTATGAGCTTGGAGCAAAGGTGGTAGCGAGGAAGGGAAATTATGTGGTCTATATAAAGGAAGGGGAACACATCGTGAACTTCTTAAATATAATTGGTGGACATAATGCTCTCCTAAGCTTGGAGAACGTTAGAATATACAAGGAAATGCGTAACAATGTCAACAGGATTGTGAATTGTGAGACTGCCAACCTGGATAAGACCTTAAATGCTGCTATGAGACAGATTGAGAATATCAGATATATTAAGAATACAATTGGTGTTGATAAGCTCCCGGCAGGACTTGCTGAAATTGCTGAGCTTAGGCTGGAATATAAAGAAGCAAGCCTTAAGGAACTGGGTGAAATGATGAACCCTGTAGTAGGGAAATCAGGAGTCAACCATAGACTTAGGAAGCTGGACCAAATAGCTGAGAATCTTAAGGACAGACACAAAGAATAGTTTTATAACGAATAGGAAAGTATAAATTTCCTTAGTGTACCACTTTCCGTAAATGAGTTTCATAAAAGGCTTCCTTAGTTGTTAAATATTTCAATAGAAGCCTTTTATACATAAGTATTTCCATTTGTGCTATAATTATGATTAAATAATGTGCCTCTTTAATGTAAGAAATTCTAATTCTGCAGAGGCACAACATCAAGGAAGTGCGTTTTCAACACTTGAATAGATGAAAATATGTTGTGTTGAAAAGCACTTGTGCCTCTTTAATGTAAGAAATTCTAATCCTGCAGAGGCACAACATCAAGGAAGTGCGTTGAAAGCACTGGTACAAGCCTTCATTTGGGGGGATAAAGCATGAGAAAGATTCTGGTTGAAAAATTAAAAGAAGGAATGGTCCTTGCCCGGACCCTGCACACTTATGACGGAAATATACTGTTAAACGCTGGTATCGTGCTTAAAAACTCTTATATCCTGAAGCTCAAGGATTTAGGTATAAGAGAACTGTATATTGAGGATGAAATAAGCCATGACATTGTAGTCAAAGATGTTGTATCTGAAGAAACAAGATTTGAAGCCAGGATAAATATCAAAAATGCTATGGACAGCATAAGGTATGGAAGCTCCCTTGATGTTAAGCCGGTCAGGGACAGTGTGTGCAAAATGATAGATGAGCTTATGAATGTCAAGGACACAATGGTTAACATGCAGGACTTGAAGAGCACTGACTTATATACCTTCAGCCATAGTGTCAATGTATGCGTACTATCTCTTATTACAGGCATATCCATGAACTATGATGAGGAAAAGCTTAGAGAGCTTGGAATTGGGGCAATGCTGCACGATGTAGGCAAGACAAGGGTACCCAATGAAATATTAAATAAGGCCGGAAGTCTGACGTCGGAAGAGTTTGAAATAATCAAGAAGCATACAAACTATGGCTATGAGCTGCTTAAGAAAAGCAAGGTGCTGAGTACCTACGCAAGCTATATAGCCCTAACTCATCATGAGAGATATGACGGAGAAGGGTATCCGCTGGGACTCAGAGGTGAAGAAATACATGAGTTTGCCAGGATAGTATCCATCGCTGATGTATATGATGCAATTACCTCGGATAGGGTATATAAGAGGAGAATCAATGTAAATGAAGCTGTTGAGTATTTAATTGGAATGGGAGACCACCAATTTGACTACAATATAGTAAGGAATTTTATTGAGCATATAACCATATATCCACCGGGAACCTGCGTGCTTTTAAACGATGGGGAGAAAGCAATAGTAGTGGATGTCAATAAGAGATACCCCAACAGGCCGATAATTAGAATACTTATGGACAGTGAGGGACAGATACCCAGAGAACCTAAAGAAATTGACCTTACCAAGAACAACACCCTCTTGATCAATGAAATAGTAGATGATATATAAGTTTGGGTTGCGGGGTTTGGGGTTCGAGGTTCGTGGTTCGTGGATTGAGAAAAGTCTTCGAAGATATATTTGGAGGTGCAGCAATGTTAGTCGGAATTGACTTGGGTGGTACGGCAATTAAAGCAGGCTTGGTAGACCGGGATGGAAGGATACTTATCCAATCCTCAATAGATACCAAGGCAGGAAGAGATTACAGACTCATAATTAAGGATATGGAAAAACAGATAGAAAAGCTTCTAAAAGATTATGGAAGCGGAGTTGAGGATATAGAGTCCATAGGCATTGGTGCCCCGGGACTTATGAATTACAAGAGCGGACATGTTATATACTGTACAAATTTATTCTGGAACAACATTCCTTTGGGTGTAGAGCTGAAGGAGTATTTCAAGAAACCGGTGTATATTGAAAATGATGCTACAGTAGCAGGCTTGGCTGAAAGCTTATTCGGTTCCACAAGAAATGTGGATAATTCGGTATTTATTACAATCGGAACTGGTATAGGCTCGGGCATCATAATCAATCATAAGGTTTATAGCGGAAGCCATTTTGCAGGCTCTGAGATAGGACACATGATAATTGGGGACAACTTTTATAAATGCAACTGCGGCAATAACGGTTGTCTTGAGACTTTTGCATCGGCAACTGCAATGATAAAATATGCAATACACAGGCTTGAAAAAGACAAGTTGAAGTCGACAATTCTGGATAGGGCTGCCGGTAAAACAGAGAATATCAATGCAAAGATGATTTTTGACGCTGCCAAGGAAGGAGATCAGCTTGGCAAGGAAACAGTAGAAAGGATGATCAAATACCTTTCCATTGGAATAATAAACGTATGCAACATATTGGACCCTGAAATAATTGCAATAGGCGGCGGGGTATCCAGGGCTGGGGACTATCTGATTGAACGGTTAAAGGTTGAAGTAGGTAAGATGTTCTTTACGCCCAATATAAAGTATGGGGATATTGTGCTGGCACAGCTGGGAAATGAAGCAGGCATACTGGGAGCGGCCTTCCTTGGAAATAATATGTAGTATATTTCAAGATAGTGATTCGATGTCGCTATCTTTTTTAATTTGTAGACTTTTATAACTAATCGCACAATTTCCAGTAAATTATTATTATGGAAATTGCATATCATATCCAGTATAATGATTCTGATGAGAAAGTATTGGCGGAGGCGAAATTATTATGAAAAAACTTGGTTTTGATTATTCAAACTCTATGGTTAAGGACCATGAGATTGCATATTTAGGAGAATATGTGAAGTCTGCCCATAATATGCTCCATGGGAAGACAGGAGCGGGAAATGACTTTCTAGGCTGGGTGGACTATCCAAAAAATTACGATAAGGATGAACTTGACAGGATATTGAAGGCAGCTCAGAGGATAAGGGATTTCTCAGAGGTGCTGCTTGTAATAGGCATCGGCGGCTCATATCTAGGCGCAAGGGCTGCGGTAGAACTGCTGGGACATTCCTTTCACAACCTGCTGCCTAAAAATAAGAGAAATGCTCCTGAGATATATTTCCTCGGCAACAATATAAGCGGAGCATATTTCAAGCAGCTTATGGAAGCTATAGAAGGGAAAAGCGTCAGTGCATGTGTAGTCTCAAAGTCTGGAACTACTACAGAGCCTGCAATAGCCTTCAGATTTGTGAAGGCATATTTGGAGGAGAAGTATGGAAGGACTGAAGCAGCTAAGAGGATTTATGCTATTACAGATGCTTCCAGGGGTGCGCTTAAAAAGCTTGCAACTGCAGAAGGGTATGAGACCTTTGTAATAGCGGATGATATAGGGGGCAGGTACTCAGTGCTTACTCCAGTGGGACTCCTGCCTGTAGCAGCAGCAGGAATTGATGTGAAGAGCATACTTGAAGGGGCCAGAGATGCTTGGGAAGAGTACTATGAGCCGGAGTTGGAAAAAAACCCATGCTACCAGTATGCGGCTGTAAGAAGCGCACTTGGCAGAAAAGGCAAAGCCATAGAAGTCATGATAAACTATGAGCCTTCTATGCACTTTTTTGCTGAGTGGTGGAAGCAGCTTTACGGAGAAAGCGAAGGGAAGGACGGGAAGGGTATATTCCCTGCTTCGATGGATTTCTCTACTGATTTGCATTCCTTGGGACAGTTCCTGCAGGATGGTACCAGAAATATGTTTGAAACCATCCTCAATGTGGAAAAACCTAAGCTGGAGGTAGAGATAATCAATGATGAGGAAAACCTGGATGGCCTGAATTTTGTAAGTGGAAAGACTATGGACTACGTCAACAAGAAGGCCTATCAGGGCACTATGCTTGCCCACATGGATGGAGGCGTGCCTATAAATATATTGAACATACCAGAAGTCAATGAACACTACTTTGGGAAAATGGTATATTTCTTTGAAAAGGCATGCGGCATAAGCGGCTATTTGCTTGGGGTGAATCCTTTTGATCAGCCGGGAGTTGAGGAATACAAGAAGAATATGTTTGCGCTTCTGGGCAAGTCAGGCTACGAAAAGCTGGGTGAAGAGCTAAACAAAAGATTGAAGTAAAGGGGATTTTGTAATATCATAGTATTATAGTGACTATATAGAGAGAATACAGGCGCATATGTTATCATATGTGCTTTTTTCAAAATAGGAGAAATAATGATGAAAAACTTTGTTCATCTTCATGTGCATACAGAGTACAGTCTGTTAGATGGAGCAGGCAGGGTAGAAGGCCTTGTTGCAAAAGCTAAAGAGCTGGGCATGGAATCGGTAGCGATTACTGACCATGGTGTTATGTATGGCGTGGTGGATTTTTACAAGCAGGCAAAAAAGCAAGGCATAAAGCCTGTGATAGGCTGTGAGGTATATGTTGCTCCAAGAACAATGCGGGATAGGGACCCAAAGCAAGACAGCAGTCAATATCATCTGGTGCTGCTTGTAAAGGATGAAGAAGGCTACAGTAATCTTATCAAGCTTGTATCCATGGCCTTTACTGAGGGCTTTTACTATAAGCCGAGAGTGGACATGGAAGCACTGCGAAAATATTCAGGGGGACTTATTGCATTAAGCGCCTGCCTTGCAGGAGCAATACCCGGTCGTATAATGGATGGAAACTATGAAGCTGCTAAAAGTGCGGCGTTGTCTTATAATGAGATTTTCGGTGAGGGAAACTTCTATCTGGAGCTTCAGGATCATGGGATAAAGGAACAGTCATTAGTAAACCAGGAGGTCATAAAACTCTCCAGGGAAACAGGAATACCTTTGGTTGCTACAAATGATGTCCACTATGTGGAAAAGGAAGATTCTGTGGCACAGGACATATTGCTGTGCATTCAGACAGGAAAGACAGTTGAAGATGAGGGCAGACTCAAATTTCAGGGGCAGGAGTTCTATTTGAAAACTGCTGATGAGATGTACGAGCTTTTCAAATATATTCCGGAGGCTTTGGAAAATACAATAAAAGTTGCAGATAAATGCAGCATGGACTTTGATTTTGGACAAGTGCATCTGCCGTCTTTTGAGGTTCCTGAAAGTTATACCTCCGATACCTATATCAGGAAGCTTTGCTATGACGGCTTGGAGAAGAAATATATAGAGATATCGGATGAACTTAGGGAAAGAGCGGAATACGAGCTATCTGTCATAACGAAGATGGGGTATGCTGATTATTATCTTATTGTCTGGGATTATGTAAAGTTTGCTAAAGACAACGGTATAATGGTAGGGCCAGGCAGGGGCTCGGGAGCTGGGAGTCTCGTGGCATACTGTCTTGGTATAACAAATATTGACCCGATTAAGTACAATCTTATATTTGAGAGGTTCTTAAATCCTGAAAGGGTAAGCATGCCGGACTTCGACGTTGACTTCTGCTATGAGAGGCGCCAGGAAGTTATTGATTATGTTGTAGGAAAGTATGGTAAGGACAGGGTGGCTCAGATAATTACTTTTGGTACAATGGCTGCAAGGGCTGCCATAAGGGATGTGGGCAGAGCTTTAAACATTCCATATGCACAAGTGGATTTGATTGCAAAGAAGATTCCATTTGAGATTGGGATGACGATAGGCAGGGCGCTGGAGATAAGCGCTGAGTTAAAAACGCTGTATGAAGAGGATGAGAGCGCCAGGCATCTGATTGACATGTCAAAGGCAGTGGAGGGAATGCCAAGACACAGCTCCACCCACGCAGCGGGAGTGGTTATTTCCAAGAAAGCAGTGACGGAATATGTGCCGCTGCAAATGAATGATGATGTAATAACAACTCAGTTCACCATGGGAACCTTGGAAGAGCTGGGACTTTTGAAAATGGACTTTCTGGGGCTCAGAACCCTCACGGTAATAAGAGACACCCTTGAGCTTATGAGGGCAAGGGGAATAGAAGTACCAGACATAGATAATATGGACTATGATGATCCTGGCGTATACAAGATGATATCACAGGGTGAAACCTACGGTGTGTTTCAGCTGGAAAGCGGAGGTATGACACAGTGCATGAAGGAGCTGAAGCCTAATTGCCTGGAGGATATAATAGCCGGAATATCTCTGTATAGACCTGGAGCTATGGATCAGATTCCTAAATATATAAGAAACAAGCACAATCCTGACGAGCTTCAGTATATGCACCCGACCTTGGAGCATATACTGGATGTTACCTACGGCTGCATCATATATCAGGAGCAGGTAATGCAGATAGTGAGGGACTTGGGTGGTTATTCCATGGGCAGATCCGACCTTGTGAGAAGGGCTATGGGAAAAAAGAAGGCCGATGTAATGGCAAAGGAAAGGGAGAACTTCATTAATGGTATAGTTGATGAAGATGGAAATATTATAGTGGCAGGCTGTGTCAGAAATGGCATTCCAGCTCAGATCGCGGCAGATATTTTTGACGAGGTGGCTAAGTTCGCCGGTTATGGCTTCAATAAGTCCCATGCGGCTGCATATGCTATAATCGCTTATCAGACAGCATGGCTCAAGTATTATTATCCGGTTGAATTTACTGCAGCGCTGATAACCAGTTTCATGGGCAGCAGTAAAAAGGTAGCTGAGTATATCCAGCACTGTAAATCAATGGGTATAGAAGTGCTTCCCCCTGATGTGAATGAAAGCACCGTAAGCTTTACCGTAAAAGAGAACAAGATAAGATTTGGGTTGGCAGCTGTAAAAAATGTCGGCATCAATGCAATTCTGTCCATAATTAGAGCAAGGCAGGAAAAGGGTCGGTTTGAGGGACTTTATGATTTCCTGCAGAAAGTTGATTACGGTGTAATAAACAAGAGAACAGTAGAGAGCCTTATAAAGTGCGGCGCTTTTGACTGCTTCAATGTATACAGGAGTCGGATGCTGGCAGTATACGAAAAGCTTATGGAGAGCATACAAGGACTGAAGAAAAGCAATGTGGAAGGCCAGATTTCATTTTTTGATACAATGGAAGATAGTGAGGACATAGTTGGAAATATTTATCCTGAAATAAACGAATACCCGCAGAGAAACCTGCTGGCAATGGAAAAAGAGATGTTGGGGCTGTATATCAGCGGGCATCCTCTTGAAGAATATAAGTTAGAGCTAGAAGCATCAGTCACAATGACTACGGCGGAGCTCACAACCGACACTGAGGCTGAAGCACCGGAGACCGGGGACAACTTTGAGTTGGACGGCAAGAGGGTAACAATGGGGGGCATTATAGTATCTGTGAAGCAGAAGACCACAAAAACCAATAATATGATGGCATTTGTGGAACTGGAAGACTTATATGGAACTATTGAAATAATTATTTTCCCCAAAATATATGAAAGGTGCAAGAATCTGCTTATTCAGGATACAATAGTACTGGTTGAAGGCAGAATCAGCCAGAAGGAAGAGGAAGCTGCAAAAATAATATGTGACACTGTAAAACCTATAAAAAAATATGCGGGCAAGAAGCTTTATATAAAGATCAACACTGAGCTTCAGCCTGAGATAATGGATAAATTGAAAAGAGTACTGTGTGAATATAAAGGTATACAGCCGGTGATTTTAGTAAACGAGGCTAGCAAGACAAATGGGAAAAGCTTGGTAATGAAAGCTGACAGCAGTATTTGGGTTGATATAGATGACAAGCTGCTGGTTGATTTGAAAGAGGTTGCAGGTTCTGATTGCGTAGCGGTCAAGTAATGTAATAGTGAAAAATGGGAAGAATAACAGGTGCCCTGTAATAGAATTAATATCTGGCAGCAGGGCACAACATCAATGAAGTGCATTATTAACATTTTGATTGAATAGAAAGCTGATATGTTAATAAGCACTAGTGCCCTGTAATAGAACTCATGTGCTATTTGAAGAATTGTGATTCTTTGAGGCAAATTTACCAATATATTGTATATAATAGGCTTGATATTAAAGGGCATTTCATTTAAAATTATCACTAGAAATAGAATTTACTTGCATATCGATATACGATGGATTGAACGTGCCAGGGGTTTCAATAAAGGAGGCAGCAAGTATGTGGACAGTTGTATACTTGGCAAAGAACAAGAGAATCGCTGATAAGGTCAGCGAGTTAATGACAAACGAAGGTGTTCTTGTAAGACAGCAGCCAGTGAGCAAGAACACTGGTGATGAGGATAGCTATTTTGAAATATTGGTACTTGAATCAGAAGTGGAGGAAGCACACAATATACTTTACGAGCTAGGTTATTAATAACTTGGTTGGCTATGAATATTATAGCGGAGAATTTTTTTATACAATATTGGGACGCATTATGGCCATGCAGGACAAAAAGGGGGAATGAGTATGAAGAATATTGCAGTATTGACAAGCGGAGGGGACGCACCGGGAATGAATGCCGCTGTACGTGCGGTTGTAAGAATGGGCATACATAAGGGGTTCGATGTCTTTGGGGTGAGAAAAGGTTATAGGGGACTTATTAACGGCGATTTCGTTAAAATGGACGAGTCTTCTGTTTCAGATATAGTACATAGAGGCGGTACCATACTGCAGACAGCAAGAAGCGAGGAGTTCAAGACGGAAGAGGGACAGTGCAGGGCGGCTAATATGGCGAAGATATTTAATATTGAGGGTCTTGTAGTAATAGGAGGGGATGGCTCCTTTGCAGGTGCCAAAAGGCTTTCAGAAAAAGGTATTGCATGTATAGGGGTGCCCGGTACAATTGACAACGATTTAGCCTATACAGACTATACAATTGGCTTTGATACAGCTGTAAACAATGTGCTGGATGCTATAAATAAAATCAGAGACACCTCTACCTCCCACGAAAGGGTCAGTATCATAGAAGTTATGGGTAGGAATTCAGGTGATATAGCCTTGTACGCAGGCTTGGCCGGAGGGGCTGAAGGCATAATTGTACCTGAAGTGAAATTCAAGCTTGAAAATATATGCAAGCTGCTGGTGGAGAGAAAGAACAAGGGCAAACTGCACAGCATCATAATTCTGGCTGAAGGGGTAGGAGACGCAAAACAGCTAGAGAAGCAGATAATGGATAATATTGATATAGAGGTAAGGGCAACTATACTTGGATATATACAAAGAGGCGGAAACACAACTGCCTTTGACAGAGTGCTGGCAAGCAGGCTTGGAGCAAGAGCTGTCGAGCTGTTAGCAGAAGAAAAGTCAAGCAGGGTAGTGGGATTAAAGAATAATAAAATTATAGACATGGAAATCGGAGAAGCCTTAAGTCTGAAAAAGGAGTTTCAGAGTGAGCTTTATGAGCTTGCGGCGGACTTGTCCAGCAGCTCGGTATAAATATTACTGTAGGGCTCTGTGGAAATGGTTACGCGTTACGGGTTTCGAGTTGCGCGCGGGTAGGGGCGAACAGTGTTCGCCCGTACAATAATATAACATATATATTTGAAGAAGGAGAGATTTTTTATGACTACATTAAAGGGAAATTGCTTGGTTGCACAGTCTGGGGGACCAACCTCTGTAATAAATGCAAGCGCTTGCGGGGTTATACAGGAGGCCTTCAAATCGGGGGAGATTGATAAGGTTTATGGTGCGCTCCATGGCGTATTCGGAATACTTAATGAGGACCTTTTTCTATTCAATGACGAATCGCCGGAGGAGATAGAGCTGATGAAGGTTACACCTGCATCTGCCCTTGGATCCTGCAGATATAAGCTGAAATCAATAGAGGCAAGTGAAAAGGATTATAGAAGGATTATAGATGTATTTGAAGCACATGATATAAAATATTTCTTCTATATAGGCGGTAACGACTCGATGGATACGGCGAACAAGGTCAGCCAATACGCCAGGAGAGTTGGATATGAGCTTAGAGCTGTAGGGGTACCCAAGACTATAGATAATGATTTGCCTATTACAGACCATACTCCTGGATTCGGAAGTGCTGCAAAGTTTATTGCAACATCAATAAAAGAGGTTGGCCTCGATGCTAGAGTATATGATTATCCTACAGTTACAATATGCGAGCTGATGGGAAGAAATGCAGGCTGGATTACTGCATCCTCCGCGTTGGCAAAGGAATTTGAAGATGATGCTCCTCATTTCATATATTTGCCGGAAGTACCTTTTTCATTGGAGAAATTCGGCGAAGACGTTAAGTCGGCAATACAGAAATATGACTATGCAGTGGTTGCTGTATCTGAAGGCATCAGGACAAAGGAAGGGAAATATATTTCCGAAATGGGAACTCCAAATGCAATTAAAGACGCCTTCGGACATGTTCAGCTTGGAGGAGCTAGTGAAGTGCTTCAGCAGTACATAACAGAGAATGTATGCAAGAAAGTCAGAATAGTAAATTACAGCAGTATACAGAGATGCGCTGCTCACTGGGCATCCCTCACAGACAATGAGGAAAGCTTCTTGTGCGGTCAAATGGCTGTTAGATACGCTATAGAAGGCCATACTGGCAAGATGGTCGGGATGGCAAGGGGCAAGGGCAAGGAGTACACCTGCGAAACACAGCTTATTGACCTTAATGATGTTGCCAATATAGAGAAGAAGATTCCTGCTGAATGGATGAATGAAGAGGGAAATTTTGTTAAGCAACCGCTAATAGACTATATGAGGCCTTTAATAATGGGGGAAGTCAAGATTCGTATGGAAAATGGACTCCCGAGATATGCAAGACTTCAAAAAAAGCTCATAGAAAAGAAGCTTGAGAAATGGAATGTAAAATAGTATGAGGAAAACTAAGATTGTATGTACTATAGGTCCGGTGACCGAAAGCGAAGAAATGATTGAGCAGCTCATCACAGCAGGGATGAATGTTGCAAGACTCAATTTTTCTCATGGAGATCACGCTGAGCATAAGAAAAGGATTGATGCGATTAAGAAGGTCAGAGAGAGGCTTGAAATACCCATTGCAATCATGCTGGATACAAAAGGGCCTGAAGTAAGGCTTGGATGTTTCAAGGATGGAAAAGCAGAGTTGGAGAAGGGCCAGAAATTTACTCTGACAATAAAAGATGTGCAGGGTGACAACGCACAGTGCAGCATAACCTATAAAGAGCTGCCCAGAGAAGTGTCAATCGGCTCAAGAATACTCATAGCAGACGGAGTTATAGAGCTTAAGGTACTGGAGAAAAATGACACTGATGTAATTTGCGAGGTAGTAAACGGTGGCACATTGGGGGACAGGAAAAATGTAAACATACCAGGTGCCACATCAAAACTGCCGGCAATTACAGAGAAGGACATTGCAGACCTTATTTTTGGAATAGAAAATGATGTGGACTTTATCGCTGCGTCTTTCATAAGAAAGGCCACTGATGTGCTGGAGATTAGAAAAGTGCTTGAGCAGAACGGTGCAAAGCATATAAAGATAATTGCAAAGATAGAAAACCAAGAGGGCGTAGACAACCTGGAGGATATTCTCAGAGTATGTGATGGGCTTATGGTTGCAAGAGGAGACCTTGGGGTTGAGATACCTACTGAGGAAATGCCCATGATTCAGAAGCTCCTGATTAGGAGAACCAATGAAATGGGGAAGCCGGTTATAACAGCAACTCAGATGCTGGATTCTATGATAAGAAACCCGCGACCGACACGAGCTGAAGTGACTGACGTAGCGAACTCAATAATTGATGGAACTGATGCGATAATGCTTTCTGGGGAGACTGCAGCCGGCAAATATCCTATAGAAACGGTGCGGACTATGTCGTCAATAGCTGAGAGAACTGAGAGAGAGCTGGACTACGATAAAAGCCTGCATAGTTTTTCTGGAAGAAAAATCACAGTGGCAACTGCCATCAGCCATAGCTCCTGTACGACAGCCTTTGAGCTTCAGGCAGCAGCAATAATAACTCCCACCGATTCGGGCTCTACACCAAGGATGGTATCAAAATTCAGGCCTAAGGCGCCGATAATTGCTGCAACCTCTAACAAAGATGTAATGCGCAAGCTCTGTCTGAGCTTCGGGGTGTATCCCGTAAGTGTGCCCCAATCAGACGTAACAGATGAAATAATTGAGCTCTCGGTAAATGCAGCTGTCACAGCTGAGCTTATAAAGAGCGGAGATCTCGTTGTAATAACTGCAGGGATACCTTCCGGGGTAGCTGGAACTACCAATCTGATAAAGGTTCATATCGTCGGAGAGATATTGGCAAAAGGAATAGGAATAGGCGATAAGTCGGTTACTGGAAAGATAACAGTGGTAGATGATATCGAGAAGGATTGCCATAAGCTCCAGGAAGGCGACATACTGGTTACGAGGTCAACAGACAAGGATATGGTACCGCTGATGGAAAAGGCTTCTGCGTTCATTGTGGAAGAAGGCGGAATAACGTCTCATGCAGCTATTGTAGGTATTGTCCTTGGGAAACCGGTAATTGTCGGTGTAGAAGATGCGATGAAACTCTTGAAAGACGGACAGCTGGTAACCATGGATACGGCACGGGGTATTATATACAGCGGTGTTACAAAGGTTTTATAATCAATAGTATTTAGATAAGCTCTATGGATAACATAGGGCTTTTTTGTTTGCTTTAGCTGTGTAAAGGGGTATAATAAATGTTATGAAAAAGGCGCAGAATCAAAAGGATGGTGAGGATATGCATACGCATGATACAATACTTAGGACCAGATATGGTGAGACTGATCAGATGGGGATAATATATCACCCCAATTACTATATATATTTTGAAATGGGCAGGACTGAATTCCTGCGTGAGGCAACCGGCATGTCGTACAAGGAAATGGAGGAGGCTGGAGTAATGCTTCCATTGTCCGAGACTCATTGCAAATACCGTAGTCCTGCAGTATATGACGATGAGCTTGTTGTAAGGACTTCTATAAAGGGAATAACTGTTGCACGAATAACTTTCACATATAAACTATTGAGGAATGCAGATGGGGTTATACTTGCAGAAGGAGAAACAATGCACGCCTTTACTAACCTGCAGGGAAGACCGATAAACTTGAAAAAGACAAATATAGTGCTTTATGAAATGTTCAACAGTATGGTTGACGCTGATTGATATTTTGTGAGTTAGGTATGAGGCTTAATTTAACGTGCATATGAGATTTGATTATTGTATAATTATTCCATAAATATTTATTGAAATAGAAAAGGATAATAGCTGTAAACCGGATGCATTCATCAAATAGTATGGAGTAGACTTGATTGCTGGGAGGGATTTATACGGGGTATGCTAATAGAAGTGTTCCGGATATTAGTGTGACGGAGTGGGAATCTGTATTGGATTCTACACAAGATGCCATTTTTATCGACGACATGAATGGGAATACTCAGTGGATCAATAGAGCCTGTGAAATTCTTTATGAAGTTAAAAGAGAAGATGTTATAGGCAAAAGTATTGATGCTTTGGAAAAGAGCGGTATTTTTTCCCCTTCTGTAGCAAAGTTGGTTTTTAGGAGTAAGGAGCAGGCTACTATATTGCATAGCAATAAGTCGGGGAAAAAAATACTTACTACTGGAACTCCTATATTTGGTGAAAGCGGAAACATATATAAAGTAATAAGTACCTCCCGGGATATCACTGAATTAGTATATTTGAGAAACCAACTGGAGGATTTTCAGAACAAGCTGGGTGAGCTTCGGGAGGAGCAGCTTGAGAACATAGGCAATTTCATAGTCAAAAGTGAGAAGATGAAGGAAGTCGCATATCTTGCCAAGCGGCTGGCTCAAATAGATTCAACCGTTTTGATTACGGGGGAATCCGGTGTAGGTAAAGGGGAAATAGCAAAGTACATACATATGTCTGGTGACAGGAGTGATATGCCATTCGTTAAGGTTAACTGCGGGGCTATACCTGAAGCACTTTTGGAATCAGAGCTTTTCGGGTATGAGTATGGTGCATTCACAGGCTCCAGAAAACAAGGAAAGCTAGGCTTGTTTCAACTGGCTCAGCACGGAACGATATTTCTGGATGAAATTGGGGAGCTTCCTTTGAATCTGCAGGTAAAGATACTGCATGTCATACAAGACAAAGAAATCAAAATGGTTGGAGGATTGAAAGACATCACTGTTGATGTACGAATAATAGCTGCAACCAATCGTGATCTAATGAGCATGGTAAAGGAAAAAAAGTTCAGGGAGGATTTATTCTACAGGCTGAATGTAGTACCTATACATATACAGGCTCTTAGGGAACGGACTGAAGATATTATACCTTTGACAAGGTATTTCCTCGAAAAGTATAATAAAAAATTCAATGTAGAAAAAAGAATTGATCCGAATACCATGGCAACCCTTATGAAATATTCCTGGCCTGGAAATGTGAGAGAGCTGGAGAATATAATCGAAAGGCTGATAATCATCACTCATGATGATACAATTCTGCCGCAGAACCTTCCAAACTATATACTGAACAAAATAGACAATTCCCTGGATATTGCAATCCCCTCAGTTATGAGCCTGAAGGATGCAACCGAGGAAGTGGAAAGACAGATTATTCTAAATGCAGTTAAGAAATATAAGACTACAAGGGAGGTGGCAAAGGCGTTGAAAGTCAGCCAGCCTACCATTGTAAGGAAGATGAGCAAATATCATGTACATAATACAGATATGAATCTAGTAGATCAATAAATACTATTTGAATTCAAGCCCCGCAAAAATTTTGCGGGGCTTTTTCTATCCCTTCGAGGGCTTTGGCACGGGAATTGCAAATATATTAGAGCGAAACTATTGAGTATGTCTAATAGGAAGATCAGGTTTCTTAATTAAACAGTATTCTTAATATTATATATTCAACTAATATTTAAGGAGGAAGTAAAATGAGCAATGTAGTAAACCTGAATGCAGCAGAATATGTTGCGGGGCTCGTCAATAGGGCCAGAGCGGCACAGGATGCGATTGACAACTACACACAGGAGCAGGTAGACAGGTTGGTCAAAGCGGTAGTGTGGAATATTGTAAAGGATGGACCTGCGCAGGAAATTTCCAGGCTGGCGGTAGAAGAATCGGGCATGGGCAATTATGAAGGAAAATACAACAAGCTTATGGCTAAAGGAAAAGGCTGTGTCCGAGATATGCTCGGTAAGAAATCTGTGGGTGTTATAGAAATTGATGAAGAAAAACAGATAATGAAAATAGCAAAGGCAGTAGGCGTTATAGGTGCACTTTGTCCATGTACGAATCCGGAAGTTACACCTACAGTCAAGGTTGCCAGCGCATTGAAGGGAAGAAATGCAATAATCCTTGCGCCGCATCCGCGTACTAAAAAGACAAATACATTTATCGTAAATTTAATGAGAGAAACCTTAAAAAAATACGGAGCGCCTGAGGATCTGGTAATAGGGATAGAAGAGCCGACAATGGATATAAGCGGAGAGCTCATGAAGCAATGTGACCTAATAATGGCAACAGGGGGAGCGCCGATGGTAAAGGCTGCATATTCATCTGGAACACCGGCATATGGCGTAGGTGCGGGTAATGCTGTAGTGGTGGTAGATGAGACAGCAGACCTCAAGGACGCTGCAAACAAAATAAAGAGCAGTAAGACTTTTGACTTTGCAACCAGCTGTTCGGCAGAAAACTCACTGATTATACAGCAGAGCATATACGAAGATTTCGTCGAAGCCCTTAAAGCTGAAGGCGGCTATATGGCAAATGCTGAAGAGACGGAAAAGCTGCAGAGCGCAGTATGGGTGGATGGACATTTGAATCCTAAGATAATCGCACAGTCAGCCCAAGTCATAGCAAAGGTTGCGGGTATAAGCATTCCTGGTGGCACGACCTTTATAATGGTAGAGGAAACAGGCGTAGGCGCAGAGCATCCTTTCTCGGGTGAAAAGCTATCAGTAGTCCTGGCGCTGTATAAATACAACAAGTTCGAAGAAGCAGTAAAAATGGTGAATGATATAACCAAATATCAGGGTATGGGCCATTCCTGCGGAATCCACTCCTTCAATGAGGAGCATATAATGGAGCTTGCGCTTAAAACAAAAGTAAGCCGTATGAATGTACGTCAGGGTCATGCCCTTGCAAATACAGGCAACTGGTTCAACGGGCTCCCGTTTACAACAAGTCTCGGCTGTGGATCCTGGGGAGGGAATATTGTATCTGAGAATATCACCTGGAAGCATCTAATTAATACTACCTGGGTTTCAAGACCCTTCCCGCCGGTCAAACCTACTGATGAAGAATTGTTCGGAGATGTAATGAACGACTAAATGAAGTCATTAGGAAAATAAATATAAAAGACTCGGATTGGATTATCTTTAAGGAGGAGAAAAAATGGATCAGAATGTTATTGATTACGGCAATAAGGTAAAGCTCGATGATTTGGCATACAACCTGCACTCATGGAGTGCGCAGGGTTCATTAAATCCATTGGTTGTAACAAAAGCAGAGGGGGTATACTTCTGGGATGCGGACGGGAAAAGATATACTGATATGTCCTCCCAGCTGGTGAACCTGAATATAGGCCATGGAAACAGGAAAGTCATAGAAGCTATAAAGGAACAGGCGGATAAAATGGCTTTCATGGGGCCATCCTTCGCATTTGATTGCAAGTCTGAAGCAGCGAGGAAGATAATCGAAGTAGCTCCGGACAATATGGGCAAAGTATTTTTCACCAATGCAGGAGCAGAAGCAAATGAGAATGCAATAAAAATAGCCAAGATGTACACGGGCAAGTACAAGATATTCTCAAGATATCGCTCCTACCATGGTGCTTCGTATGGGGCGGCTAACCTTACGGGTGAGCAGAGAAGGTTTCCCAGTGAACCCGGAATCCCCGGCTTTGTAAAATTCTTTGATCCATATTTGTATAGGGCTCCATTCCCATTCAAGTATGACAAGGAAGCAACAAAGTACTATATAGGGCAGCTTAGGGAGCAGATACTGTACGAAGGACCAGAGCAAGTGGCAGCAATATTCATGGAGACTGTAACGGGCAGCAACGGCATTATAATCCCGCCGGACGGATACCTGCAGGGAGTGAGAGACCTGTGTGATGAGTTTGAGATTGTTATGGTATGTGATGAGGTTATGGCAGGCTGGGGAAGAACTGGAGAATGGTTTGCTGTCAACAATTGGAACGTAAAACCGGACCTTATTACCTTTGCGAAGGGCTCGACCTGCGGATATGTACCGCTGGGCGGAGTAATAGTAAGCAAGAAAATTTCAAAGCACTTCGACCAGAACACACTGTGGTGCGGATTGACCTACAGCGGACATCCTCTGGCATGTGCAGCAGCGTGTGCAACCCTTGATGTATACAAGGAAGATAAGCTTATAGAAAACAGTAAGAATATGGGCAAGGTGCTTGGGGAGATACTCGAGAATCTGAAAGCAAAGCACTCCTCTGTCGGAGATGTAAGATATATAGGCCTTTTCTCCGGCATAGAGCTTGTCAGGGACAAGGCAACAAAGGCGCCTCTGGTAGAGTATGGCAAAGACCCGGAGAAAATAATGAAGAAGATACTGGGAATGCTTATAAGCGAAGGGTTCTGGACATATACCCATGAGAACATCATTGTTGTAGCTCCTCCGCTGATAATAAACGAAAAGCAGCTTCGTGACGCGATGGTGATTATGGATAAAGTGTTGGATTTTGTTGATAACGTAATTAAATAGTTAATAGTAATTTATATAAAAAAGCCTCACTTTGGTTTGGTTGATCTTTAAGAGAAATCATTCCACGGGGAGGCCTTTTTAATTTGCAGCCGGGGCACAAAGATTCTCTGGATATTATTATAATTCGACCCAAAATACCTTTTACTATGAACGCTAGATGGAATATTCTGAAAGTTGATAATTCCTTAAATCAATTGATGCGGTAATGAATCTAAAAAACAAGATGCATGAATGCTTATATAATATGAATATAGCGGTAATTGATAAATTTTTGGCATACTTATTTGATTCAACTCCAAATCGCGATTTTTATCATAATTTGCATTGTACATATGTTAGTTCCTGCAAATCACGCAGGAGAGCATATTTCATTATTCTGTGGAATGGCACGATAGTTGCATATACAAAATAGTTAGACTCTTTAAATTATTTAAACAATTGGTTGAAATTTTGACAGTACTGCAAACTTAATCTTATATATATATTAATTAAGGGAGTGATGCTTAATACCAAAGCTTTGGAACTAAAACTATTTATAAAAGGGAGTGTTGGGAAAATGCTAACTTGCAGCAAAGACAGAGCACAAAACAAATTAGAAACTTTTGCTAAATTTGGCGATGCCGGACATGGCGGTATCACAAGATTTTCTTTGTCAGAAGAAGCGCTTCAGGCAAGAGCAGAATTCGTTAAGCGAATGAAGGCGGCTGGTGCTGAAATCGTAACCGATGATATGGCGAATATGTATGCAACTCTACCCGGAACAGAAGCAGGTCTTCAAAGGATCGTAATGGCATCACATGTTGATTCTGTTAGAAATGGCGGCAACTACGATGGTATTCTTGGAGTTATAACAGCAATGGAAGTAGTTGAAACAATTGCTTTAGAAAAGGTTCCTCATAGGCATCCGATCACAGCTATGATTTGGACCAACGAAGAAGGATCACTTTATCCACCGGCAATGATGTCCTCAGGTGTTATTTGCGGTAAGTTTGACAAGGCTAAGATGCTGGCTTCAAAAAGTGCTGAAGGAAAAACCTTCGGCGAGGCTTTGAAACAGAGCGGATATGCAGGCGACGAAGCGAACAGACTCAATTCTAAAGACTACATGGCCATGTTAGAGCTGCATATTGAGCAGGGTCCTGTACTTGAAGCTGAAAAGAAGCAAATTGGTGTTGTAGAGGGCGTTGTAGGAATGGTTAACTACAGAATCAGGACTTATGGACAGACTGACCACGCAGGAACTACGCCAATGCCATACAGAAGAGATGCCCTTTTGGCTGCCGCCTCTGCCCTAAAGTATTTACATGCAGAGCTTGACAAGCTTGATAGTAATCTCGTTTACACAACAGGCGAAATCCTTTGCCATCCATGTATACACACTTGTATTCCCGACTTGGTTGACTTCTCATTGGATGCAAGACATAAGGATCCCGAAGTCATTAAACAGGTTGTGGAAATTATCAAGAATATGCCTAAGGAATTTGACAAGTGTGAAGTGAAGTATCAGGAAGCGTGGGCACGTAAAACAATTGAATTCAACGAAGAATTAGTTGGTTTCGTTCAGAAGAGTGCAGATGCATATGGCTATACAAGTAAAAAAATGTACAGTGGAGCAGGACATGATGCACAGTATGTTGCTGACATGATGCCTACTACTATGATTTTCGTTCCAAGTAAGGATGGACACAGCCACTGCGAACCGGAATTCACATCTGTTGAGGAGTGCTGGAGAGGTATAAACGTAGCTCTGCAGACAGTTTTGGAGATTGATAAGAAATAAAGCCAGGGGACAATTTCACTTAATTTTGATAGCGGGTAAAACTATATGATAAAGGGGTGAGGTCAAGGCAAGCAGACCAGAGGCACTTGGGAATGGGCTTTCCGGAATTGTTCTATAAAAGTAATGGAGGTGTTTTCTTAATGGCAGGTAAAGTAAAGACTCAGAGAGAGGTTAACGGACTTTTTGAATTAACTGATAACGCACGTAAAAACCTTAAAAACAATCCATATTACAATGACGACTTGGCACCAACCAAGCTAAGTGAAAGAACATGGGGTACATATCACATAGCTGCACTTTGGATAGGGATGTCGGTTTGCATACCTACTTATATGATGGCATCCAGCCTTATGGCAGCGGGGCTTTCCTGGCTTCAGGCGATTATAAATATAGCATTGGGAAATCTGATAATCCTTATTCCTATGCAGTTGAATTCCCACGCCGGAACAAAATATGGTATTCCATATCCTGTATTTGCACGTTTATCCTTCGGAGTAAAGGGTGCGCACATTGCTTCAATAGCCCGTGCGATAATTGCTGCAGGCTGGTTTGGCATACAGTGCTGGATAGGCGGCGGAGCAATAAATGCGGTCATAGGCGTATTGAGTCCTGATTGGGCAGTTTGGGCCGGCGGGATATGGGTTTCCTTCTTCCTGTTCTGGGCTTGTAATGTATGGATTGCATACAAGGGTTCAGAAGCTATAAAGTTTATGGAATCATGGGGAGCTCCTATATTAGGTATTCTTTCTCTCGGATTGATGATTTGGGCTGTGGCAGGAGTTAATGCCATGGGGAAAGGTATACCCGACATATTAAGCGCAAAGGCAACTTATGCGCCTGGCAAGTTCTGGTCAATATTCCTTCCTGGCTTGACAGCAAATATAGCATTCTGGGCAACGCTCGCTCTTAATATCCCTGATTTCAGCCGCTATGCAAAAACTCAGAAGGACCAGTTCATGGGTCAGCTTCTCGGCTTGCCTACAACAATGGCAGCATTTGCCTTCGTTGGGGTATTTGTAACTGGCGCTACTGGTATAATGTACGGCGAATTCATTTGGGACCCGGTAGTTGTTATTTCTAAGATAGGCAGCCCGATTGCAGCTATTCTTGGCGCAATTGGCATCATAGTTGCGACTTTGACTACTAATATTGCCGCTAACGTAGTTGCCCCGGCAAACGGAATCTCCAACCTGAGCCCAAAGAAAATCAGCTATAAAATGGGCACACTGATTACTGGTGTTGCAGGCGTAGTAATAATGCCTTGGAAGCTTCTGGAGACTGCCGGCGCATACCTTTTCGGCTGGTTGGGGACATATGGATTGTTCCTTGGACCTCTTGCAGGTATATATGTAGCTGACTATTATATTTATAGAAAGAAATCACTCGATCTGGATGACCTTTTCAGAGGCTCGGAAGGACGCTATTGGTACGGAAACGGCTACAATATGAAAGCGGTGTGGACTTGGATAATATCCGGTATTCTTCCATTACTCGGCAAATTTATTCCATCCCTTGGTTTCTTCACAGAAAACGGCTGGATGATTGGATTCCTCATCTCTTTAATTGTTTACCCGATACTTATGAAGAGCGAAAACACTTCCTTGGTATTAGGAACTGAAAGCAAAGAAATTACAATGGGAGCTTAACAATAAAAGAAAAGCTGGGAGAAGGGGTCGGCAGATGCCTATCCCTTTTCCCCCTTTATTGGATGCATAACATAAACACCTGATTATTTGCATGGAAAAAATATTCTTAGGGGGTTTATATAATGGATATCATCATTAAGAATGGCACAGTTATAACGGCAAGGGATACATATGCCGCAGATATTGCAGTTAAAGACGGCAAGGTTGTAATGATAGGTCAGCACATTGATGCCGAAGGAGCAGAAGTGATTGACGCTGCGGGAAAGTATATACTGCCTGGAGCTATTGATGCGCATACTCATTTACAGATGCCTTTCGGAGGGACTACATCTGCCGACAGTTATGAAGGCGGAACACGTGCTGCTGCTTGTGGCGGTGTTACAACAGTGTTTGATTTCGTAATTCAGAGGAAAGGTCAGGGTTTGATTGAAGCTGTTGAAGGAAGGAAATCATTATGTGCACCACAAGCATGTGTAGACTATGCCTTCCATACGGCTATAACTGATCTTACACCGGCGGTGCTGGAGGAGTTCGGAGCTTCTGCCGAATATGGGGTACCAAGCTTCAAGCTTTTTATGGTCTATAAAAAAGAAGGAATGATGGTAGATGACGGAGTATTAGCTGCAGCATTGGAAAAGTCCAAAGAGACTGGAACTCTGGTTCAGGTGCATGCAGAAAATCCGGATCTCATTGATATGAGAATTGCAAAATTTCTTGCAGAAGGAAAAACCTCTGCTTGGTATCACTATGAGAGCCGTCCTGAATTTGTAGAAGCTGAGGCTGATAAGCGTGCCATTCATTGGGCAAAAGCTTTCAATGCACCTCTTTATATAGTTCACCTTGCTAATGCGGATGGCATGAACGAAGTCACAAAGGCCAGGGATGAAGGCTATGAGATATATGCAGAAACCTGCCCGCAGTATCTGCACTTCACAAACGAAGTTTACAAGCGTGAAGATGGCAGAAATTGGGTATGTTCGCCTCCAATAAAAGGGAAAGAAAGTCAGGATGCATTGTGGGATGGCATAAAGCGTGGAGATATCGATACAGTCGCAACTGACCACTGCCCCTTCCAATCCTATGAGAAGGATTGGGGGAAAGAGAATTTCACTAAAATTCCAAACGGCTGCATGGGTATAGAAAACCTTTATCCGTATATGCTTAGCGAAGCAAACAAAGGCCGTATAACCTTCAACAAAGTAGTTGAATTATGCTCTGCAAATGTTGCCAGAATCTTCGGGTGTGCTCCTGAAAAGGGTACAGTTGCAGTCGGCACAGATGCTGACCTGGTAATATACGATCCGAATAAGGAGTTTGTTGTTTCAAAGAATAACATGCACTCTGACGTTGACCATACAATTTGGGAAGGGGTAGAGCTAAAAGGATATCCGGTAATGACATTCTCACGCGGCAAGCTTGTCTTCAATGACGGTGAGTTTGTAGGTGAGCCAGGTTGGGGCAAGTTTGTAAAATGCCGACCCCGCAAATAAATGCTTTTTAAGGAGGAATGTAGATTGAAGGAGAAGGAGTATTTAATCGAGTCAGGAAAAGCATATTCACCCTTGAACGCAATCGAAGAGGCTTCAAGATGCCTGCTTTGCCATGATGCACCCTGCAGTAAAGCCTGTCCTGCAGGAACGAATCCGGAAAAATTTATAAGGTCAATTCGTTTCAGGAATGTAAAGGGTGCAATAGAGACAATAAGAGAAGCGAATATTCTCGGTGGAACCTGCTCAAGAGTTTGTCCCTATGAGAAGCTTTGCGAAGAAGCTTGCTCAAGAACAGGCATCGACAGGACAATAGATATTGGCGGATTGCAGAGATATGCAATGGACTTTGAAAAAGCTTGCGGAATGAAGGTGCTTGTTGCTCCTCCGGCAACTCTCGGAGAGATTGCAATTATAGGAGCCGGTCCTGCAGGGCTTGCAGCAGCAGCTGGGTTGGCTATGAAGGGCTGTAAGGCGACGATATTTGAAGCGAAAGAAAAGGCCGGAGGTTGGCTGACCTATGGTATCGTTCCTTCAAGATTACCTCAGGACATAGTGGATTATGAGGTAGATTATGTGAAGAGTCTTGGTGTTGAATTCAAATTCAATATCAAAGTCGGCAAGGATATAACAATTGACCAGCTAAAAGCCCAGGGCTTTGATGCAATATGTGTTGCGGTGGGTCTTCAAGGCGCAGCAGCTTTGGATATTCCAGGGGCTGACCTTAAAGGTGTGAAAACAGCAGCTGAGTTCTTGTCAGCTGCAAAGCCTGCAAATGGAAATGTTGAAATACCAATAAATGTAGTAGTAATAGGCGGCGGAGATGTTGCAATGGACTGTGCTACCACTGCCAAGCAGCTGGGAGCAAGGAATGTGACTATAGTATATCGCAGAACTATAGCAGAAATGCCCGCCAGCAAGACTGAACTCGAATTTGTGCAGAAGCTGGGTGTGAGCATAATTCCAAGCTTCAAACCTGCAGAGGTCATCGGAGAGAACGGCAAGGTAAAGGCCCTTAGGGCAATCGGTCTTGATTGGAAGGATAGGAATACTTCAGAGGAGGTGACCGATTCTGTTATACAGCTCAAAGCAGAGCTTGTCATTCAAGCAATCGGACAGACGCCTGAGGACATCTCCTTTACAGGACTCAAGGCGGTCGGTAAAGGACTTGTTATTGCAGACAACGAAACAGGCAAGACGGATATAGAAGGAATATTTGCATTCGGCGATATAGTAAACGGAGGCAAGACAGTTGTAGAGGCTGTTGCCAGAGGTAAAGCAGCAGCAGAAGCCGTTGAAGGTTATCTTAGGAGCAAGGGAATTGGAAGCAGTACCCAAAAAGAGGCAGCTGCAGTGAAAGAAGGTGAAAGATAGTATGGCAAAACGTAAAGATTTATCTTTGGATTTTTGTGGTATAAAATGTGAGAACCCGTTTTTCCTATCTTCTTCACCGGTAGGCAGTAACTATGACATGTGTAAAAAGGCATTGGAAAGCGGTTGGGGCGGAATATTCTACAAAACAGTAGGCTACTGGATTCCTCAGGAATGCTCGCCTCGTTTTGATGCTACCCGTAAAGAGGGAACTCCTTTCATAGGCTTTAAGAACATGGAAATGATATCGGATAAGCCAACCGAGAAAAACCTTGAAATGATAGCAAAGCTAAAAAAAGACTTCCCTGATAAGGTAATAGCGGTATCTATCATGGGTGAAAACGAAGAAGAATGGTCTAAATTGTCCAAGGTCGTTACAGAAGCAGGGGCAGATATTCTTGAATGCAACTTTTCCTGTCCGCAGATGACCACAAGTGCAATGGGCTCAGATGTCGGAACAAATACAGAATTGGTTGAGAAGTACTCTGCAGCTGTTAAAAATGCGACAAATCTTCCGGTATTGGCAAAAATGACACCGAACATCACTACAATGGAAGTCGCTGCTCATGCTGCAATGAGAGGCGGTGCAACGGGTATTGCAGCTATAAATACAATTAAGAGCATTACTGAAGTAGATTTAGACAATTTCACATGCCTTCCAATAGTAAACGGAAAGTCATCTATATCAGGTTATTCAGGAAAGGCTATAAAGCCCATCGCACTTAGATTTATAGCACAGATGGCCAAGGATTCTGCGCTTAAGGGTGTGCCGCTAAGCGGTATAGGCGGGATTGAAACCTGGGAAGATGCCCTTGAATTCTTACTTGTAGGAGCATCCAATATTCAGGTAACAACTGCGATAATGCAGTATGGCTATAGGATTGTTGAAGACATGATCATCGGATTATCCTATTGGATGGAGGAAAAGGACATTAGCAATCTCTCGGAAATTGTTGGTGCAGCGTTGCCGAATATTATTCCGGCAGAAGAGATAGAACGTGACTTTAAGGTTTTTCCGAAATACAGCAATGAAAAATGTATCGGCTGCGGGCGCTGCTATATTTCCTGCTATGATGGCGGACATCAGGCCATAGACTGGGATGGTGACAACAGGAAGCCTCTGCTTAACGAGGAGAAGTGCGTAGGCTGCGGTCTTTGCTGGATAGTATGCCCAATCGAAAAGTGTGTAACACCTGACAAGCGTCAGTTCCATAGCTTCGGCATACCACGGGAAATAAATGTAATAGCAAAGAAGCTATGAACCAGGTACTCCAGTCCTAAAATGAACTAAAGTTACTATGGAATGTATAAAATAGAAAATAGTAGTCAATAATAGAAAGAAAACATGAGAACTGATTCATTTTATTTACCCCTTTGGGGGTAATTTTTTTTGTCAATCAATTGCCATATTATGCTAAGTAGATTATAATAAAGCAAGAATTATAAGGTGACTATAAAATTTTATAAGCGTTTAATATTGGAGGAGTATGGTATTATGAAGGATCAAAGGCTTAGTAAACTAGCAGATGTGCTATTGGAGCACTCTTTAAATGTCAGAGAGGGCGAGAATGTAGTTATACGCTCCGGATATCTTGCAAAGCCTCTTATTGATGAGTTTTACAAGAAATCAATCGACAAAGGCGCAAATGCGTTTGTCCATATATTAGATGACGTCCATAAGAAATACCTGATGGAAAACGCAAGCGGGAAACAGCTTAAAAATGCTAATGTGCTTTATGAGGATATTTATAAGAAGGCGGATGCTGTACTGGTAATAGAAGCCCCAGAGAATACCAAGTACCTCTCAAATGTTGACCCAAAGAAGAATATGGAGAACAATAAAACCCTTGCCCCTGTGCTTAAGGAAATAACGAGCAAAAGATGGGTTCTGACAAACTATCCTGTTGAGGCCTTTGCACAGGATGCCTGTATGTCATTGGAGGAATATGAAGATTTCATGTTTGATGCTGTACTGGTAGACTATAAGAAGATGGATCAGGAAATGGACAAAATTATCAATGTGTTTGATGCATCGGATTCTATTAGAATAGTAGGCCGTGATACAGACCTGACCTTCAGCATACGAGGGAGGAAAGGTACGAAATGCAGCGGTCAGAACAACGTACCTGATGGAGAGGTATACTATGCTCCAGTCACAAACTCCGCAAATGGATATATCTATTACGAGTTCCCTGCAATCAGATATGGCAATCAGGTAGATGGTGCAAGACTGGAATTCAAGGATGGGAAAATAGTCAGTGCAAAAGCTGACATAAATGAACAATTCTTAAACCAGATGCTTGATGTCGATGAAGGCGCAAGATATCTGGGAGAGTTTGGAATAGGATTGAATTACGGTATAAAGAAATTTATAAAGAATATACTGTTTGACGAGAAAATAGGTGGAACCATACATCTTGCAGCCGGAAATGCCTATGAGCATTCAGGCGGGGATAACCGTTCAGTCCTTCATTGGGATATGATCAAAGAACTGCGAGATGTCGGAGAGATATATGCAGATGGTAAGCTAGTCCAGAAAAACGGAATATACCTTTTCTAAACATAAGGACCAAGGGAGATTTATTATCCCTTGGTCTTTTAATATCATTATATGAACTGCAAAGAAATGCCACAATAGTGCAGTTTATATAATATAAGATACCATTTAGCAAATGGAACCAAAATATGTAAAAAAAGTGATATAATATTTATAAACATTGAAAAATGGCGGTGAAATTGTTGAAACTGACAGCAGATAATATTACAGTTATGTCAGAGCACCAACAAATATCAGATAACGTTGAACTAGTCACAAAAAATATCAGAGAGTATAAGAAGGAAGACGATCTCGCTGTTTTGGAAAACTTAAAAGACCTTTGCATAAAGGAAAGTATGACAGTAGAAATAGCAAAAATGTATAGGAATATTGGTATGTACCATTTCTATACAAACAATTTTGGCAATGCAATAATATCAATGCAGTTGGCTGTAGATCTGCTGAGAAGGGAAAACTGTACAAGCCTGCTTATCGAATACTATTCTGAGTTAGGGCTGGTGTATTTCTATAATCATGAGTACTTATATTCCAAAAGATATTATGAGGATGCTGAAGAACTCCTTCTGCAAGCTTCTGATATGAATAAGAATATAATATATTCTCACTATTTAAGATATGGGATACTGCTCAGCAATATGCAAGATTATTTCCGCTCAAAATTAAAACTCGAAAAGGCATTGCTGTTTGCAGAAGACGATAAGGATACTGGATTGGTAATAATGAACATCGGTCTTTTGTTTAAAAGGCAGAAGGATTTAAAAGCTGCTCTCAGGTATTACAGTAAAGCACTTTGCCTGATGGATGAAAATAATATTAAGACAAAGGGCATAGTGTACAACAATATTGCAGAGGTTTATAAGATACTTGGTCAGTATGGGAAGGCGCTTAGTTATATTGATAAAGCGTTTAACTGCATAACGGACAATGATCTGTCCAGGATGTTCATCTTCTTCAATACATTTACAGAAATCAAGATATTAATAGGGGAAAGAGAATCAGTACTTGATGAGTTTCTGGGACTTTTGGCCAGGGTAAAGGATTTTCACCTGTATAAAAGCCTTATAATAGAAGGTATAAGAAATATGATTGTGATAGGGTGTGAGGACAGGAATATACTTAAAAGACTTGAAGATGCCATAGTTAAGCTTATAGAGAGTAATACTTATGATAATGAGGAATATATAAAAGAACTTAAGGTATGCCTTGGAAATATACGATTATCTGTTAGAGAACTGAAAAACTAATTTGAAAGGTGGTGTTTTACATGAAGAAAACATTAATATGCCTGCTACTTTCATTAACACTTATCCTGTCAACAACCGCAGCAGTATTCGCAGTAGATGATGTAGGACTAATAATTAAAGCTAAAGATACAGTAATTGTAAAACCAATGGTAGATGACGTAGGTTTGTAATAGTAGTAGAATGGTACAGCAATAAAGCAGGGGAGCGAAACGACTCCCCTGCTTTATTGCTGTATATTTTGCATGTGCATACGCAAAAATACATACAAAAAGTATTGGGGAGTGTGACTATGGATAAAGATGACCTGAAGGACTTGATAATCTCCGATGAAGCAGAAAGGGAGAATCAGATTCATGAGCTTATTAAGGGGAAGCGGTCATTGAACATTAATAAGGAGCTCTGCAAAACACTGACTCTTGGTGAAAGGATGGCTGACAAGATAGCCAAATTTGCTGGAAGCTGGTCCTTTCTTATAGTGTTCGGGGGTGTTATTTTAATCTGGACTATAGTAAACACCAAATTCATACTTGATGGGCCTTTCGATCCTTACCCATATGTATTTTTGAATCTTATACTTGCCTGTATATCATCAGTGCAGGCACCAATAATCATGATGAGCCAGAACAGGGAATCACAAAAAGAAAGACTTCGCTCAGAAAATGACTATCTCATTAACCTCAAATCCGAAATAATACTTGAGGATCTGCATATTAAGATAGACGAAATAATAAAGGAGCAAGGCCTATTGAAAAACGAGCTCAAAGATATTAAGATGGAAATGGATAAGACTAATGGAAGGTTGTGTAATGATACTAATGGGAAAAGCGATACCAGTGGAAAAGAACCAGGACTATACAGTTGAGATAACAGGACTTACCAGTGAAGGTCTTGGAGTAGCAAGAATAGAAGGCTTTACAGTGTTCGTTGAGGGAGCACTCCCTGAAGAGCAGGTAGAGATAAGAATAGTGAAGCTGCTTAAAAATTACGGCTTCGGCAAACTCTTGAGGACGTTAAAGGCCTCACCCGGCAGGATTGAACCCGCTTGCGGCGTAGTTAAAAGATGCGGGGGCTGTCAGCTGCAGCATATGAGCTATGAGACACAGCTGCAATATAAGACACGCCAGGTTAAGGATGCAATGGAACATTTAGGCGGTTTTAAAGATGTTGTAATTCATGATACTATAGGAATGGATAACCCTTGGCGCTACAGAAATAAAGCCCAATTCCCCGTGGGAATGGATGGGGATGTTGCCATTGGCTTTTATGCAAACAGGAGCCATGAGATTATAAATACCCCCCAATGCTCCATTCAAGATGAAATCAACGATAATGTAATACAGACAGTAAGGGAATTTATTAAGAAATATAATATCAGCACGTATGATGAGAATACAGGTGAAGGTCTAGTAAGGCATATAGTAACCAGAAAGGGCTTCAGGACAGGGGAAGTGATGGTATGCATAGTGATTAACGGAAATGCCATTCCCAGTGACAAAGCCTTGGTAGATATGCTCTTGGGCAGTGTAGAGAATTTGAAAAGTGTAGTGCTGAATATTAATAAAACGAAGACTAACGTAATTCTAGGTGATAGAAACATCGTAATATATGGTGAAGAAGCAATATATGATTACATAGGAGAGTTCAAATTTAGAATTTCTCCCCTTTCTTTCTTTCAGGTGAATCCCATTCAGACAGAGGTTTTGTACAGCAAAGCATTGGAGTATGCGGATCTGAAAGGTGATGAGATAGTATTTGACGCATATTGCGGTATAGGTACAATATCACTTTTCTTGAGCAAAAAGGCAAAAAAGGTATATGGAGTAGAAATAGTCGAGCAGGCTATTGAAAATGCAATCGAAAACGCCAAGTTGAACGGTATCAGTAATGCAGAATTTATAGTAGGCGAATCTGAGACGGTAATACCTGAGATGTATGATAAAGGCATCAAGGCAGATGTTATTGTAGTTGATCCTCCCAGAAAGGGCTGCGATGAAAAGCTTCTAGATGTGATTGTACGTATGGGTCCTGATAGGGTAGTTTATGTCTCCTGCAACCCCGCAACCCTGGCTCGTGACTTGAAGTACCTATCTGAGAGAGGATACCGGGTGAAGGAGATTCAGCCTGTTGATATGTTTCCACAAACGGTTCATGTGGAGTGCGTTTGTTGCCTGCAAAGAGTGTAGGCAACATGAACGGACCATGTATGTGGAGACGGTACTTTTATTAAAAAGCATAACAAGAAGATTTGAATTGAGTCTTCAGGAGGATGAATTAGAGGAGGACACGTTATGAAAATTTCAAAGAATGATGCGTTGATATGGTTTGATTTTTTTTCACAATTGACTGAGAAAGAGGAAATCAGTACAAAACATCAAGAAATCATTTACTCTACCTTTGCACAAATTGAGGCAGCGGTCGACCATAGAAATGATACGTTAATGTCGAAAATTAGAAGTTTGAAAACTTTGGAGAATAGAACTTTTTTTGTGGGAAATGAAAACAAATTCCCAAAAGGATGTCGTTCTTGTCTGTTGGGCACTGGTTTGAGTGCAATTAGGAAAACGAACAAATGTAACTTAGAGTGTAAGTTCTGTTATAATTATGGACAACTAGAGGATATTCCGCCAGTTGGCGAAGATATGTGGGAAATTGGGGGCACCAAATTTTATGAGAAGGATATTGATTTACTTCTTTCCATCCACCAGAAACCCACTGGCATTTCCTACGTTTTTTTAGAGCCATTCATGGAAATTGAAAAATACTATTCGGTTATAAAGAAATTTAGTGATGCTCAAATTCATCAACATTTATACACAAATGGCACTTTAGCTAGGTCAGAGACATTGAAAGCATTAGGCGAAGCCGGTCTTAACGAGATACGTTTCAACCTGGGTGCTTCTAAGTGTTCAGATAAAGTTATTGAAAATATTGGAATAGCGAAAAAATATATTAAAAATGTAGGTATTGAAACTCCAATGACTCCTGAGTTTTTTGAAGCATTTTTTAAGAAAAAGCAAGCGATCTTTGAGACAAAACTCGATTTTATCAATTGTGCAGAATTACATTTAAATGAGAATAACATAGACAATTATTATGGGGAAAACATGTATATTTCCAGACATGGCTATATATCTCCAATTTGGAGTAGGGAATTAACTCTGAAATTCATGAAAATAGCCGATGAAGAAAACTGGGATTTAGCAGTTCATGATTGCTCAAACTATACAAAATTTGCTAGAGGTTTAAATTTGAGCAGCAAAGAGGGTATGTGGTTCGGAGCCAATAGTAATTATGCCTGTGAGTTTTCGAGGATTCCATACGAAGTATTTTTACCAATACTGAATGATGACAATTTCAAATTTTTAAGTGAAGAAGAATTGCCTGACGACTATAAACCAGTATTGGTGAATTATTAGAGTGTCTTGTCAATTATGAGTGTTGCATTGCTGCATGGGATACTGGGTTGGTTGTCAGAGACATTTTTGTCTCCTCAAGGCACGTGGAGACGGTGGTACTATTGCAGAAAATATAATTTCATTGGGAAATAATGATGGAGGTATAATAGTGGGGAATACTGATAAGTTTGAAATGATAGCGAATATTTATGATACTTCTGAAAGAGTCCAAATTGCAAAGGTATCCTCCGATGCCATCCGAGAATATTTGGTTGACGCAAAAAGTAAGGATGTGATTGACTTTGGGTGTGGAACTGGGCTTGTTGGAATGGACTTGCTAAATGAATTTAAATCGATTCTGTTTTTGGATACATCGCAGAATATGATTAATCAAGTAAAACAGAAAATTTCCGATGCTAATATTCATAATGCAAGTACGTTATGTTTTGATTTTGAAACAGCAACCCTATCTAGTATTCGTGCTGATTATATTTTTATGGCCCAGGTTCTACTCCATATTAAAAATATTGAGTCAGTCTTATCGAGGCTATATGATATTTTGAATTTTGAAGGACATTTAATAATCGTTGATTTTAATAAAAATGATGACATAGTATCAGATATGGTTCATAACGGATTTAATCAAGAAAAGCTTATCGATCTTATGACTAAAATTGGGTATAAAAAAGTTCAATCCAAAACCTTTTATACTGGTAGTAAAATATTCATGGGTCATGATGCATCTTTATTTATACTTGATTCACAAAAATGAACTTCAAGACAGTAACTTCTAGTCCTGTTGCCTTAATTAAGATGCCTGGCGTTGCAATTTTGTACATGTTTAAAATATGCTAACAAGAACACACCATCCACTGTGAGGCCGTAGCCTTGGTGGTTAGGGAGTAGGAGAGAAGTTTAAACCCTCTGCTGAAAATAATGAATAGAACCCTAAAAAACGGACAGTGAAACTAAAAGCCTCCTATTGTAGAATAAAACTATGATAGGAGGTTTTGCTATGGCAGGGAAAAAAGGTATGAAACATTATCCTGGGTGGATGAAATACGAAGCATTCCGCA
>DASPIR010000024.1 GCA_035628995.1 Clostridia bacterium
AGTTGAAATCTAAGCATTTTATGGGGATTTAAAGGCATTTAAGAAGATTATGTATCTTAAATGCCTTTGGGCTATTGCATAATTTGTAGTACATTTGTATATTTATTCTAGGCTACGCATTTTTCAGCGGTTTCCCTGGCACCATGAATTATACATCGCCCCAAATCCTGCGCATCTCTTCACATGATTCAAGAAGCATATCCAGACTGCCTTTTGCCTCTATTTTACCGTTCTTTAGAACTATAATCTGATCAGCTTGCCTTAAAGCCATACGACGATTGGATACTACAAGGCAGGTTTTGTCCTTTTTTTCAAACAATCTATTCCATAGGGTGTTTTCTGAATCAACATCAAGAGCGCTTGATATGTCATCAAAAACAAGGAGTTCCGGGTCTCTTATGAACATTCTTGCGGCTGCGGTCCTTTGAAGCTGGCCACCGGATAATTTTACTCCCTTTGGACCTATGAGAGTATCCACCCCTTTCTCAAGGGCTCCAATGTCCCTATCCAGAACAGCAGAGTACAGCGCCCCTTCCAGATTCTCATCCTTCTCTTTTAATCCAAGGAGAATATTATTTTTCAATGTATCGCTGAAAAGGTGAGGAATCTGGGGAGTGTATGCACTCCGTGGAGGAACAAAAAATGTTTCAGGATTGTCTACAAGCCTTGAGTTCCAATATATTTGCCCCCCGTCCTTCGGAAGAAGCCCCAGAAGTACTTTTAATAGTGTCGATTTACCTGAGCCTATACGCCCGGTAATGACTGTAAATGAACCTTTATCAATTGTAAAGCTTATATCTTCTATGCCCGATCCTGAACCTTGATAATAGTACGAAAGGCTTTTAACCTCGAGGATTTCAAGCCTGTCATATTCTGTCTTTTTAACATAGTGCGGATCAGGCAACTTTCCAATAATATATAGAGGCTTATGCTCTACCAGATTTTCTCCCGGGATTCCCTGCAGAAGCTCTGTCATACGTTCAAATGCTACATTGGACTGCTTTAAAGTGGAGAGAAAATTTCCAAAAAAGAGGGTGAAGTCCGAAACGAAGGCTAAATAGTATACAAATAATGCAAAATCTCCAATGGTGAAGGAACCGGTCCTCATATCATTTGCTGCAAGGAGTAGTATCAGCCCCGTGCCTATGCTTACTGTATTTTGATAGATAGCATCCAGGATCTGGCTTAAAACTCTGTCCTTCATCATAAACTTATGCCTTTCACTATTCAAGGACTTGAGGTTGTTTATTACAGACTCCTCTGCCGCGGCAGACTGAACCGCCTGGACCGTCTCAAACATTTCCCCTATTATACCGGTTACCTTGCTTGTAGCCTCACGGCTTGCCCTTCTGTATTTTTGTATACGTTCGCTGGCTACCTGGGCAAGGGCTACCACGGCAATGAGAGGCGTAAATACCAGCAGAGTAATCTTGACATTTATGGTTAAAAGTATTGCAATAGCCCCCGCTGCAAAACATGCTACCCCAATAGCATCAATAGTCCAGCTTACAGCATTTTCTATTTGAGCGGTATCTTCCCTGAAACAGCTTATCGCCTCGCCGACAGAACCCGGTATGGGTCTGTCCCCGGGCTTGTTAAGTATCGACTCCAGCATGTTACGGCGTAAAAGCCCACTGATTTTGAACCGGTGAAAAATATCAATTGGACCTCCTATTGCAATCACTATAACCTGTACAACACCTGCAATAAGTAACAGGGAAAGGATTCCCCATATGCCCTGCACCCGCCCGCCATTGCTTATGACATCGAAAAACTCCTTTGCAATAAGCCCTGGTACAAGGGGAACAACATAGATTAATGTCCAAGCTACACAGTTTGCAAGATAAAGCCATGGTGTGTATTTAATAAGGCACCATAAATATTTGAAAGTCTTCATGCTAGTACCTCCTCAATTCCGGATTGCATCAGGTGATAGAAATGGGAAGACTCATTCTTCAAAAGCTTCACTCTGCTGCCCTGCTCAAGTATGCTCCCATCTTCCAATATGAGTATATCATCAGAACGCTGGACTGTTTTGAGACGGTGGGCGATTATGATTGCAGTCCTTCCCATAAGCAGCTTGTCTATTGCTTTTTCAATAAGGTTCTCCGTTACAGGGTCCAGCCTTGATGATGCCTCATCAAGAATCAGGAGTCCTGGGTTCTTTAAGAATGCCCGCACAAATGCAAGAAGCTGTGCCTCTCCTGCGGAAAGCCCTCCTCCTCCCGAATCCAGCATGGTATTGAGCCCTTGAGGCATTGAGTCAAGCCAAGGTTTAAGTCCTATTTCGCAAATCGTCTTCATAATAGCATCGTCAGTAATATCGTTATTAAAGAAGGTAAGGTTATCCCTTACGGTTGCCTTGAAAAGCTGGACTTCCTGGGTCACATAGGCAATGTGGCTTCTTAACTCCTTTAGGGGAACATTCCCTATAACCTCGCCGCCCAGCCTGATTTCACCTTTCAGTACATCATAAAATCTCACAAGGAGCCTTGCAAGGGTGGTCTTGCCGCTGCCGGTGCGCCCCAGTATTCCTAAAACCCTTCCAGAAGGGATGTTCATAGTAATATTTTTAATTAGCGACACTCCTTCTTCATAATCAAAGCTTACATCATTCATTGAAACAGACAGCGCTCCATGGGGAAGGCAGCCGCCCTTTCCATCAACGACCTTTGATTTTATATTAAAAAGTTCATTTATGCGAACTATGCTAGAGCCCGCATTCTGCAAGTCCTGGAACTGCCTGCGTATTTGATTGATAGGCCTTATAATAAGGTCTGTATATTTAAATATTACATATATTGAGCCGACGGATATTATACCCCTGCTCCACAGGTATGCCCCCAATCCGAGGCCGGTAAAGTTTCCGATTTGGGATACCATCTCTGTTGCCATCCAGGGGGAATAATTCGCCACACCGCATTTGATTCTAGCCGGCGACCATTTTCTAAGAAAAAGATAGAAGCTATGCATCACATTGGGGGATGCACCGTTTGAGCGGACATCCTCCGTACAGGCAATCTGCTCCCCGAGAAACCCGAAAAACTTTGCATTAATCTCCCTATCCTTAAGGTTGTATGGGATTGAAGCTTTCTGTATGCGCCCGAATATAAAAAAAGTGATAAGGCAGTATATAACCATAACAGCACCCACTCTCCAGTCTATACCGAACAGCAGTACCACTACACCTATTATGAGACCGATGTTTGTCATAAGATTTACAGAAAACTTTGAAAAAAACTCAAACAAAGCTGTCACATCACCATCTACCCGCTGTATAAGCTCCCCTGACTGGTGTTCTTTATGAAAAGACATGTCAAGCTTCATACAGTGCAGAACAAGCTGACACCTAAGTTCATTTGTTGACTTCCAGCCTACATCCTGACTTACATATGTTGCAAATACCGCAATGACCTGTTGTACTATAGCTAAACCTATGTAAAGCAGCGCAGCATATATAAGATTTTTACCTGTACCATCACCAGTTACGGTATCTATAAAGTAGCGGATTATCTGTGGATTCACAAGTTGAAGCCCTATGCTGCCTGCAAGAAGGAATCCTAGAAGTACAACCTGGGGCAATTGGGGTTTTAAATACCTCGATAAAAGCTTTATGTATTCTCCAATACGAATTTTCAATCTATAATCCTCCTGTCAAATTAAAAAGTACGGTTTCCTACGAATTAACCACTTAAAAAGTGTAGATAGTCACTTTAGGTTTCAAATAAAATATAAAGCCATGGATTAGCAATCCATGGCCTAATACAAATCTTTTTATAAATCAAGCATTTGATATGAGGTAGGGCTATCCAGTGAATTTTCATTTCTTACTGAGCTAAAAATCATTGTAATTAACATATTTCCTACCTCTTTATCTGTATGATTATGTCATAAATATATATTACAGTAATATTATGGGAATTGCAAGCTGATGCAATAACGCTTATATTTTCCACAATTTCGAGACTTAAGTAGAACTTATTCTGGGTACGAGATGGTATTATTTATAGCTAGGTCTTATTATCCAACCCGTAGAGCAATACTTTATTATTTTAAGTACCACTTCTCACAAAGCAGAAATGCAAGTATGTGGCGGTTTAATTTATTTCATTTATAGCTTTGAATGGTAATGAGTGTCAGACATTGCGCAAAAAAACTTTGCATTAATGTCTGACAAGGTCACGCAAATTAGCCATTTCTTACTGGTTAAGTGTCAGTGATTCGCGCAAATCACCAGAACTGGTAATTTGCGCGAATGTTTGACACTCATTGCACGAATGTTTGACACTAGTTGCGGATTATAAATATCAATTAACACTTATGAAATAGTTTGATAAATAATCAAATCATTCCATACGTGTTAATTATTTTTATGTTTTTTATACTAACATAATACCCTTGAAAATTTAAAGGGCTTATGTTAGTGTATCTATAGAAATACTAGAAATTTGAATCATTATAAGAAGGGTTGAAATGCTTATACAGCTAGTTTTTCAAATAGTTATAATGTGTACATTAGCCGTTATTGCATGCATTGCATACCTATCCACTGTTGTTATAAAAAATGGTGGAGCAGGAATACCGGCGTATTTGTATGCCTACATCATTGAAAATCTGCCCCTGAATTTACTGCTTATGGTTGTGCTTCAGATGGTTTTTGCTCTTATGGGCCACAAGGTCTTCTTCAAACACGTCTCAAATCATATTATCATTTCTCTGGATATTCTATATAATGAAAGTCTTTTGCTGATTTTTTTCTGCCATACCATGAAGGGTTATAGGGATCCTCTGGAAGGAAGCTTAGTATAATTTAGTGCTGTACGCCATATAGGTGGTACATTTATACTGCGTTTTTTGAAGGAGGATATTATTATGCCCAAAAATGGAGTTAGAATAAATAGATTTTTGACTAAACTGTGCAATCCTGCTGTTGAATGGGATATCCGGTCCTATGAGTGTCAGCTCCAAGAGGTCAATCGGATAGCGTTGGGTTCTTTGAGTGACTCTGAGCTTCAAAATATGGCTTTTGAACTAAGAGATAGAATTAAGGCAGGCGCTCCCCAAAGCAAAGCAGCCATTGAAGCATTTGCGCTTGTCAGGGAGGCATCAGATAGAGTACTTGACATGCGCCCCTTTGATGTGCAGGTAATTGCCGGAATGGCCATGTGCGATGGAAGACTTGTAGAGATGCAGACTGGAGAAGGTAAGACTCTTGCTGCTGTATTCCCCGCCTTTTTCAAGGCTCTTTCGGGAAAAGGGACCCATGTTTTGACCGTTAATGATTATCTTGCTGGAAGGGATGCGGCATGGATGGGTCCGGTATATGAATTCTTGGGCTTGACGGTGGGGTATGTGAAGGAAGGGATGGGGAATGCTGAACGAAAAAGGGCCTATGGAAAAGATATAACTTATCTGACTGCCAAGGAGGCTGGATTTGATTTTCTCAGAGGTTTTCTTGCTTTATCAAAGGAAGAACTGGTACAAAGGTCTTTTCAGTTTGCAATCATCGATGAAGCGGATTCCATTCTGATTGATGAAGCACGGATACCCCTTGTTATAGCTGGAAATAGTGAGGCCTCCGGAGTAGATACCGGACTTATGGCCAGAATTGTTGAGAGCCTTAGACCACATGAGGACTATGATTCCGATGAGCAGGGCAGAAATGCATATCTGACTGAATCAGGAGTGTGTAAGGTAGAGGCTATCCTTCAATGTGACAATCTGTATGAAGAAAAAAATCTGCAGCTTTTGGTTGGATTAAATAATGCTCTGCACGCAGAGGCACTTTTGAAGCGTGATATCGATTATATCGTACGTAGGGGGAAAATTGAGCTTGTTGATGAGTTCACCGGGCGTATAGCGGATAAAAGGAACTGGCCTCACGGGCTCCAGGAGGCAATCGAAGCAAAGGAAGGGATCGTATCCCAGTCAAAGGGACAGATATTAGCTTCCATTACCATGCAGCATTTTATCCGCCAATATCCTGCAATATGTGGTATGACAGGGACTGCAATATCATCAGCAAATGAATTTCTGGAAAAGTACGGACTGAACGTAGTGGTAGTCCCAACAAACCAGCCATGCATTAGAGTCGACTATCCCGACATTGTTTTCGAAAACAAGGTGGCTAAAGAGGAGGCCTTGATAGCGGAAATAACCAGAGTGCACAAAACAGGACAGCCGATTCTCATCGGTACCTGCAGTATTGAGGAATCGGAGCGGCTGGCCAGTAAGCTTTTGGAATCGGAGATAGAGTGCCATATATTGAATGCAAAAAATGATGAGTTGGAAGCTCATATCATAGCTGAGGCAGGAGCAGTGGGGGCAGTGACCGTATCTACAAATATGGCCGGGAGGGGCACAGATATAAAGCTTGGAGGATCTGGGGAGCAGGATCATGAAAGAGTCGCGGGTCTTGGAGGCTTGTATGTCATCGGCACAAATCGGAATGCCAGTCTGAGGATAGACAGGCAGCTGCGGGGTCGTGCGGGCAGACAGGGGGATCCTGGGTTCACCCGGTTTTTTGTCAGTCTGGAGGATGAGCTTTTCAAACAGTACAGAATAAGTGATGGACTGCGTTCCATGCTATGCTCCGAAGCTTGTGACAGCTCAACAGACAATCCAATGTTCAGGAAGGAGATAGCACATGCCCAGAGAGTTGTCGAAGGGCAAAACACAGCTATCCGAAGTACCTTGAACAAATATAATGAAATACTTGAGCAGCAGAGAAGGATCATATTTAATCGCCGCCTTGACGTACTTCTGGATCGGGAGCCATTAAAGCTCATGGCTGAAAGACTTTGTGAACGATACAATATGCTTTGCCAACGGCTTGGAGAAGCAGCATTGCATAAAGCAGAAAAGCAGGTAACTCTTCATTTTATCAACAGCTGTTGGGCTGACTATATAGACTATATTTCCTATATACGGGAAAGTATTCACCTTACACACCTGGCAGGGAAAAACCCGGTATATGAATTCAACAGGCTGGCATTCGATGCTTTTGAAAGGCTTTTAGAGGATATTGAGGACAGTATCATAAAGACGCTGTCCCATGCCGAAGTTACCAAAGAAGGTATTGATATGAAAAAAGAAGGCCTGGAAGTACCAGCTTCAACCTGGACTTATCTAGTGGACGATGGAATGGAACAGCTTGGGCTTAACGCGTTATGCAGGGATCCTTTGTCTGCAGCGCTGCAGCTGCCGCTTTTCATGGTGCTTCTTCTGAGCAATCGCTATCTCAGAAAAAGGGAGAATATAAAAGATTGAGGTCGTTGTCATCAGACTATGCTGGATATTATTTTTGCCTTTCAATCATTTTGGTAATGAGTGTCAAAGAATCGTGTAAATCACCAATATTTACTCCTTATTCGTAGAGAATGAGGAGTTTTTTATTATCATAAATGCCAACATTTAATAAATAAGGATGGATTTACAGATGAGGTATCTAGTGATAACAGACTGGTAAAACTAATATATTATAAGCAGAAGCAGGTGAAGTGGATATGGGTTGGATTTTATTTATGATATTTTGTTGGTCGGCTGCTTTGATGCTTGTGCCCATAAAGCATTGGGGAAAGTCATGGTCTGTGGTTTGCAGAATGGCAAGAGAGGGGTGTAATATATGAAGCAGCAGAGCATGATTTTTGAAAAGGATATTACCATAAGACTACACCTTAAGTATCTACTGTATCTTCCTAATGAATATGGCAGGGACAGTAATGAGAAGTGGCCGTTACTCTTGTTCCTGCACGGCGCAGGGGAGAGCGGCGATGACGTGGAGCTTGTGAAAAGACATGCAATACCGAAGATGATTGAGGAAGGCCAGGATTTACCTTTTATAATAGCAGCACCCCAATGCCCGGCTGACTCATACTGGGATGCGCACTTTGACGCAATAGATGAGCTAATAAAGGAACTGGGGGCTTGCTACCCCATTGACAGCGATCGAATATATCTAACGGGGATAAGCATGGGAGGCTTTGGGGCTTTTGATCTCGCGATGGCTTACCCTGATAGGTTTGCAGCAGTAGTGCCTGTATGTGGGGGTGCATCGTACCCTGAACTGGCTTACGTAATAAAGAATGTACCTGTCTGGGTATTTCACGGGGCAAGGGATGAAGCTGTGCCTATAGGGGAATCGGAAAAGGTGGTTGAAGTGCTGAAAAGCTGCAATGGCAATGTTAGGTTTACCATCTATCCGGATAAAGGACATGATGTCTGTTCGCTGGCCTATCAGCATAAAGAACTTTTCAGCTGGCTTCTTGAGCAGAATCGGGGTTAAAGGCACTCTTTAATATATCCCAACTCAGAATCAATAGGCAATTAACACAAATCAGCGAAAGCCCGCGCAGCGACTATGCTATATGGTTAAATAAGCCATAATACGACAATTTTATACTTTTTAGGCAAAATGAGCTTAATTATTGGTTTGTAAAAGAAATTCGAAGATGCTAAAATTAATCGTTGTATAAAATTTGATTTTTGAAAAAGGTGTATGTGTGAGTAAATACGGGGATTTTGAAATATCAAGTATATATGATAAGGCAGTTAAATATTTTCTTGTAGTCTCAATAGTTTTATTTTCTTTATTTTATAGTGATGTTTCTTATGCTTTGGGTTTTGTTCTAGGTGGTGTAGCATGTCTTATAAATTTTAGTTTACTTGTTAATTCACTAGAAGGCATGGTAAGCAAAACTACTTATTCCAAAGCTTTTTTTAATGGATATTTTTCTCTTCGCCTTGTTTTAGTGCTGGCCGTTTTATTAGGAGCATTGTTACTGGAGTCTGTGAACCTGTTTACTACTGTAATAGGTGTTTTGTCAATCAAAATTGTAATAACCTGGGAAGTTTTATTAAAGCATATAAATAGCCTTAAGAATCCGGAGTGATGAAATATGTATGAAATTGAGATTTTTGGAATCCAAATGCAGATCGCGCAATCTATAATAAATATGTGGTATATAATGGCTGCATTGACTCTGATTGCACTTGCAGTGAATATTTATATTAAGCTTGGAGGCTTCAAGCTGATACCGGAGAGTAAATATCAGCTGAGCATCGAGGCATTTGTGGAGTTTATCTATAATTTTTCAAGGTCCACAATGGGCGAGAAAAATATAGGTCTGGCTCCATATATTGGGACAATAGCTATTTTCCTTATGCTTTCAAATTTTGTAGGACTTTTGGGGATCAGGAAGGTGCCTACAACCGATTATTCTGTAGCTTTAGGCTTTGCACTGACAACGTTTATTGTAGTTCAGTCCAATCAATTGCGTGCTCATGGTGTGAAGGGCTATTTAAAGGAAATGATTGAACCTTTTCCTGTATTTTTACCACTGAACATTCTAGAGAAGGTTACACCTGTACTCTCGATGAGTCTGCGTCTTTTTGGAAATATAACCGCGGGGGTAATAATTCTGGAGCTTTTGTATAGCTCACTTAGAGATGTTTCGGTATTTGCTATGGCTTTCATACCTGTACCGCTGCATTTTTATTTTGATATATTCGATGCTTTCATCCAGACAATGGTTTTTGTGATTCTGACGATGGAGTTTACTGCCAAAGTCACAGCGGTAGACGACTAAAGAACTTGTAGGATGAGTGAGGGGTGATGAGGAGTAATTTTGAAATAGTATAAGAGCAGATAGGAATAATATTTTAATACTTATTTTTGTTAAATACATTATTTGAGGAGGAAATAACATGGATCCAAGAGCATATGTAGTAGTTGGCTGCGCAATAGGTGCAGCTATAGCAATATTGGTAGCTGCTGCTGCGGCTATTGTGGAAGGTCTTGCTACAGCAAAAGCAGTTGAGGCAGTTGGAAGACAACCGGAAGCAAGGAAAGAGATAGTATCAACACTTATCATAGGTAATGCTATAACTGAATCAAACTCAATATACGGCCTTTTGGTATCGCTGCTTATAATTTTCGTTCTAGCTGGCAAATTAGGCTAAATGTAAGTAGGGGATGTTGAGTCATCACCTATTTTAGGAGGACTTGGAGGGTCGATATATGCACGAGTCTATAGTAGATTTGAATTTGAATTTGTGGACAATTTTCTTTACTCTTTTCAACGCAATGGTGCTGTATCTAATACTGAGAAGATTGCTTTTTACTCCCGTAATGAACTTTATTGAACAAAGAAAAAGCACTATACAGAACGAAATTGCAGCTGCGGATAGCTTGAAAAGTGAAGCGAATGCTCTAAAGGATGAATATGGAAGCAGACTTGCCAATATTGACAGTGAGAAGAAAGTCATTATAGATGAGGCAAGGAAGATGAGCGGCTATATTTATGAAAAGAGCAAGAAGGAAGCTGAAAAGGAAAAGGAAAGAATTCTAAAGAGTGCAGAAACAGAGAGAAGACATTTGTATGAAAAGGCCAGGGAGGATTTGAAAAAGGAAACTGCTGTACTGTCAGTAGATATAGCGGAAGAGATATTGAAGAAAAAGATAGACAGCAATGCCAACAGGCAGATACTTGACAGTATTATTGACGAATTATCAAATGTGAAGGTTTAGGTGGCATTCATGATTGAAATAGCAAGTAAAAGATATAGTCAATCTCTATTTGAAGCCGCTATGGATCAGGATAAGCTGAATTTGACATTTGAAGAACTGGATGGACTAAAGAGGATAATCGGGGATAATCAGGCATTTTTCAAGGTCCTTGAATATCCCTTTATTACTTTGAATGAGAAAATCAAAATTATAGATGAAGTATTCAGCAAGAGCTTTGATGCAATTATCTGCGACTTTTTAAAGGTCCTGATAGAAAAGGATAGGGTCTATATACTGAACGAAATCCTCAGGGACTTTGAAGAATTATACTATGATCATAAAAGACTTCTGAAAGTACAGGTCACAACAGCCTTTGAACTGGAAGAAGACTACAAGGATAGACTTATAAACAAGCTAAAGGAAGTATTCAAACAGGATGTTGTCATTGAGACCAGCATAGATCCATCAATTGTCGGAGGTCTATATATTAAGGCAAAGGATAAGATAATTGATGCTACCGTAAAAGGCAAGCTGGATAAGATGAAAGACAACCTTATGCATGACAAAAACTGAGGTGAGATAATGAGTATTAAACCGGATGAAATAAGTGGAATATTGAAAGAGAGAATAAAGCATTTCGACCAAAGGCTGCAATCAAGCGATATAGGTACCGTAATACAGGTTGGGGATGGCATCGCAAGAGTATACGGACTTAGGGATTGCATGGTAAATGAGCTTTTGGAGTTCACAAATGGTGTTTATGGAATGGCCTTGAATCTTGAGGAAGATAATATCGGTTGCGTTCTTATGGGTCCCGATCAGGATATAAAAGAGGGGGATACAGTAAAGAGCACCGGAAGAGTTGTAGAGGTCCCTGTAGGTGATGCTCTGCTTGGCAGAGTTGTTGATGCACTTGGGAACCCTATAGATGGAAACGGTCCCCTCAAGCTGGATAAGTACAGGTCTATAGGAACAACAGCACCCAGTATAGTTGAGAGAAGGCCTGTTAATCAACCGCTTCAAACAGGTATAAAGATTGTTGATGCTTTGACACCTATAGGAAGAGGCCAGAGGCAGCTTATAATAGGAGACAGGCAGACAGGCAAGACCGCTATTGTAGTTGATACAATCATAAATCAGAAAGATAAAGATATCATATGTGTATATGTAGCCATTGGGCAGAAAGCCTCAACAGTTGCTCAGATTGTGGAGACACTGAAAAATAAGGGCGCTATGGAGTATACGATTGTAGTAGCTGCCTCTGCAAGTGAGCCGGCACCTCTCCAATACCTTGCACCATACTCGGGATGTGCAATGGCAGAGGAATTCATGTATAAGGGCAAGGATGTACTGATAGTATACGATGATTTGTCCAAGCACGCCGTTGCATACAGGGCTATGTCCCTGCTGCTCCGCAGACCGCCGGGAAGAGAAGCTTACCCTGGTGATGTATTCTATCTGCATTCCAGACTGCTGGAAAGGGCTGCAAGGTTAACTGAAGAAGCAGGAGGAGGCTCCCTGACTGCACTCCCGCTCATTGAGACTCTTGGGGGAGAGCTTTCATATATACCTACAAACGTAATATCCATCACTGATGGTCAGATATTCCTTGAATCCGAGCTTTTTCATGCAGGAATCAGGCCTGCTATGAATGTAGGTATATCTGTATCCAGAGTTGGCGGAAATGCACAGATAAAAGCAATGAAGAAGGTATCAGGAAAGCTGAGGCTCAGCCTTGCGCAGTATAGAGAGCTTGCTGCTTTTGCACAGTTCGGTTCGGAGCTGGACGATGATACCAAGCAGGTTCTGGAACAGGGAGAGAGAATTCAGGAACTTTTAAAACAGCCTCAGCATGAGACAATTCCGGTTGAAGAACAGATAGTTGCTATATATGCAGTATCCAACGGCTATGCAAAAGATATTTTGTCCAGTGACGTCGGGCATTTTGCTAAGGAGCTTGTAGAGTATATAAGGAATTGCTATGAAAAGATACTGATAAATATTACTGAGACAAAAGATCTGAGCGAAGAAACGGAAAACATGTTGAAGCAGGCTATTGAAGAATTCAAGAAAAAATTTGTTTAGTATCGAGAGTGATATAATTGGCTGGATTAAATGATGTAAAAGCAAGAATTAAAAGTGTTACAAGCACCAGGCAGATTACAAAGGCTATGAACCTTGTGGCAACAATAAAATACAAGAAATCAAAGGAAAGCACCGAGCATATAAGGCTGTACCTGAGTGAGCTTAAAGAAGCAGTGAAAAACTTGTACAACTACAGAGTCGAAAAGGCATACAGCGAGCTTACAGTTGAAAGGGTGACAAATAAATCCCTTGCTGTGGTAATAAGCTCTGACAGAGGACTTTGTGGGGCATACAACTCCTCGGTAATTAAAAGTGCAGTTCATGGTATGGTTGGGAAAAGCCTTTGTGTATTAGCTGTTGGAAATAAAGCAAGGGAGTTTTTCAATAAAACAGGATTTGAACTGGTGGAAAGCTATGAGGGCATTACTGATACTGTGACATACCATGATGCAGGAATTATTGCCCATAGGATAATTGACATGTATAGGGCAAAAGAAGTAGATGAGGTAGTTGTATTTTACAACAAGTTTGTATCCACAATTAAATATGATACAACAGAGCTTAGGCTCCTTCCTCTTTTACCAGAAAAAACCGCGGGTGACAGCAATTACATTTACGAGCCCTCTCCTGTGGATGTATTTGACACGATGGCTACCGAGTATATAATAAACCAAATATACGGCATACTGCTTGAGGCGTCTGCCAGCGAGCACAGCAGCAGAATGACCTCAATGAATTCGGCAACAGATAATGCAGACAAGATGATAGATGAGCTCACGATGCAGTATAACAGAGCAAGACAAGCCTTAATAACAAATGAGATTTCTGAGATTGTGGGCGGGACAGAGGCTTTGAAATGATTAGGACGGTGAGAAAATGAATAATATAGGCAAGATTGTTCAGATAATTGGACCGGTTATAGATATCAAATTCAGTTCGGATAGACGTCCTTCACTGTATAATGCAATTAGAATCAAAAACGGTGAGGATGAGATTATCGCTGAAGTATCCCAGCATATGGGCAATGATACTGTCAGATGCATAGCTATGTCTGCAACCGATGGTCTTATGAGAGGCTTGGATGCAGAAGATACCGGCGAGCCTATAAAGGTTCCTGTTGGAAAGGATGTTCTAGGCAGAATAATAAACGTAGTTGGCAAACCGGTTGACAATATGGGAGAAATAAAGGCAGAGAAGTATTCCTCCATTCATAAGCCAGCGCCGAAGTTTGAGGAATTGGAAACAAAGACAGAGCAGTTCGAGACCGGCATAAAGGTAATTGACCTCATCTGTCCCTATTCAAGAGGCGGTAAAATAGGCCTGTTCGGTGGCGCAGGTGTAGGCAAGACAGTACTTATTATGGAGTTAATAAATAATATTGCCAAACAGCACGGAGGTCTGTCGGTTTTCGTAGGCGTAGGTGAGAGAACAAGGGAAGGCAATGACTTATGGCTTGAGATGAAGGAATCAGGAGTAATAGATAAAACCTCACTGGTTTTCGGACAAATGAATGAGCCCCCGGGAGCAAGAATGAGAGTTGCTCTTACCGGACTTACAGTATCGGAACATTTCAGGGATGAGTACGGACAGGATGTATTGCTGTTTATCGACAATATTTTCAGGTTCACACAGGCAGGCTCTGAGGTATCGGCTTTGCTTGGCAGAGTACCAAGTGCGGTTGGATATCAGCCTACACTTGCTACAGAGATGGGCCAGCTTCAGGAGAGGATAACCTCCACAAAAAGAGGCTCAATAACTTCTGTACAAGCAGTATATGTGCCGGCTGACGACCCAACTGACCCGGCTCCTGCTACTACCTTCGCTCACTTGGATGCTACCACAATGCTTTCGAGAAGCATTGTAGAGTTAGGTATATATCCTGCTGTGCACCCCTTGGAATCAAATTCCAAGATACTTGACCCCAACATAGTAGGAAAAGAGCACTATGACGTGGCAAGGGGAGTTCAGAAAGTCCTCCAGAGATATAAGGAACTCCAGGATATTATTGCTATTCTGGGTATGGATGAGCTTAGCGATGAGGATAAGCTGATAGTATCAAGAGCAAGAAAAATACAAAGGTTTTTCTCCCAACCGTTCTTTGTGGGTGAACAGTTTACAGGGATTAAAGGTAAATATGTACCCCTTGCAGAGACAGTGAGAGGCTTTAAGATGATTCTTGAGGGCGAATGCGACCATGTGCCGGAATCTGCTTTCTTCATGGCTGGAGCTATTGATGAAGTACTTGAAAAAATTTGATGTGTTGGTGATGTGAATGGCTGAGTTTAACCTTAAAATAATTACATTGGACGAAGTGTTTTATCAAGGTCGGGCAGAAGCGCTGATAGTTAGAGGCGTTGATGGCGATTTTGAAATACTGCCCCGTCATACCAACCTTATTGCTGCTGTACTGCCGGATGATATAAGGATCAGGACAGCAGAAGGGGAAAGACATGCTTTTATCAGCAGAGGTATAGTGAAGGTTACGGATGGAAGTGTGACAATTATTGTAAACACTGCCGAATGGCCAGAGGATATTGATATTGCGCGTGCTGAGGAAGCGGAAACGAGAGCTAGAAGTCAGCTTGTGTCCAGAGCTAGCGCAAACCTTGATATAGCAAAGGTGGAGCTGGCGCTTATGCGGGCTCTGGGGCGTAAGAAGACATCTAAGTTCCGAAGTTAATTCTAAATAAAAATGACAGGAAATAACCTGTCTTTTTTTATTGACATTTGCTAAACAAAAGTGTAATATGTTTATGAAATATATAAACGTTAGGGGCGAGCAGCAAGTGAATGATTTGTCGGAAATATTTTGGAATGCCAGTGTTGAAGAGATAAAAAGGGGATATGTTTTTAAGGAAGATACTGGAGAATACTTATGCTTGATCTGTGGAAAAAGCTTTGTAAAGGGCATAGTCTATTCTGAAGCTGACATTCTGTATGAAGCAGAGAAGTATATGGAAGTACATATTGTAAAGGAGCACTCATCCACATTTGAGTTCCTCATCAATCTTGAAAAGAAATATACTGGGCTGACAGACCATCAGAAAAACCTTCTGGGTTATTTTCATAAGGGGTATAGTGACAGTGATATAGTGAAGAAGCAGGAAAGCGGCAGCACATCAACAATCAGAAACCATCGCTTCACCCTTCGTGAAAAGGAGAAGCAGGCAAAGGTTTTTCTTGCGATTATGGAGCTCCTGAACCGGAAAACTGGAAAGAAGGAAAGCCTGATAAATGTGCATAGATCGGCAACTATGACAGATGAACGCTATGCAACCACTGAGGAAGAAAATGAGCAGACTCTGTGCAAATACTTCAAACATGGCTTGGAAGGTCCACTGACCGAATTCCCCACAAGGGAAAAAAGAAAGATAGTAGTACTGAGGCATATTGTGAAAAGGTTTGACTTGAATAAGAAATATACAGAGAAAGAAATAAACGAAGTTCTAAAAGGCATTTACCCTGATTTTGCAACAGTCCGAAGGTATCTTATAGAATATGGTTTCATGGATAGGCATGACGATGGCAGCCTATATTGGGTGAAAATTTAAAAAAGCAGCATTCTGTATTACTTGCAGAATGCTGCTTTTTATTGAAAACTTTTCCATCATACGTCAAATAAGAAAAAACAAATAAAGTAAAATACCGATGAGGGCTGCGGATGCATTTAAAATAAGTGTCTTGTTGAACCTATCGCTCTTGCGTCTGTATCTCATAAGATTTACAGCCATGGATATCATACAGAAAAAGAAAAGCAGCACTAAGAGCAGAAGAACATACTGCATCATATCGGTATCCCAAGCAGTTTGGAGTTTTATGTGCAAGGAGTCGTCCATATACGATTCAAAGCCGGGTTTTGCAATTAAGGTAATAAAAAGTATTAATGATATCAGGATCCAGGATATAATACCGGACCATTTGACCCATCTTACGAGTGTATCTGGACCTCTTCTTCGGTCGAGCATAATCTCACCTCCTATAGCTTGATTATAATAAACTACATAAAGGTAAGCAATGAATAATTGCAAATTTATACCTTTTGTTCTATATGAGGCGATTGACTTTATGAGACTAAAGGCTTATAATAGCAATGAATTTTTCACCCTAGGATTGCATAAAAAAGAAATCGGGGAAGGTATTTTTCAAGAGGTGTTGGAGCTCTTGATCGAGTTGATAGCTCAAGGCATTGTCAAAAAGGAGAAGCTATGATTGATGTAAAAGATTTAAAGTTCAGTTATACAGGAAAAGGGGAACAGACCCTGAAAGGCTTTGACTTTTCTGTAGGAAAGGGTGAAATATTCGGCTTCCTGGGTCCTTCGGGAGCAGGGAAAAGTACGACTCAAAAGATAATAATAGGCATTTTGAAAAACTACCATGGCAGTGTAAAGGTAATGAACAAAGAGCTGAAAGAACAAAAATCCGATTATTATGAAAAGATAGGAGTGGCCTTTGAATTTCCTAACCTTTACAGCAAGTTCACAGCAAAGGAAAATCTGTCATACTTCAGATCTTTATACTCCGGTGAAACAGAAGAGCCAATGAGGCTTCTGGAGCTGGTCGGCCTGGAGAAGGATGCTGATACCAGAGTTTCAGGCTTCTCCAAGGGCATGAAGATGCGGCTTAATTTCTGCAGGGCTCTGTTGAATAAGCCTGAAATACTTTTCCTTGATGAACCAACTTCTGGCTTGGACCCTGTTAACGCAAAAAAGGTGAAGGATATTATACTGGAGCGAAAAGCAGAGGGTTGCACTGTTTTTCTGACAACACACAATATGAATGATGCTGAGGATTTGTGCGATAGGGTAGCCTTCATTGTTAATGGGAGCATCTGCCTTATTGATTCACCCAGACAGATGATGATAGATAAAGGCAGAAAGAGCTTGAGGGTAGAATACCGCGAAAAGCAGGAGACATGCTTCAAGGACTTTGAACTTGCCAATTTAGGAGATAATCTGGAGTTCATGCAGCTTATAAAAAACAAGTCCATAGAGAGAATGCATACTCAGGAGGCAACTCTGGAGGACATTTTCATAGAAGTGACTGGAAGGGGACTGGTATGAGAACTCTAAGCGCAATATCATATGATATCAAGTTCCAGATAAGGCATGGCTTTTATTATGCTTATGCACTAGTAAGCGTTCTGTATATTGTGCTTCTCAGGGTAATGCCGGCGGATAGCAGGGAGTACCTATCCATACTCATACTATTAACTGACCCAACTGTGCTTGGATTCTTCTTCATAGGTGGAATAGTGCTCCTTGAAAAGGACCAAAACATATTCGCAAGTCTTTTTATCACTCCTATGAAGGTAGGGGAGTACATTACAGCAAAGCTTGTGTCGCTTACAATGCTTTCATTACTATCTTCTCTAGTCATTGCATTTTTCTCAACTCCGGGAAGCTATGATCCACTGCTGCTTTTAATATCGGTAGCTCCAAGCTCGGTATTTTTCACACTTGCAGGACTTGCTCTGGCAGTCAGGGTTAAATCAATAAATGGATATATAATAGCATCTCCCTTTTTCCTGACACCGTTCATACTGCCATTATTGGGATTTATGAAGCTTTTCAACTCTCCAATTTACTATTTACTTCCTGGGTATAGCTCAGTACAGCTGCTTGCTGGTGCTTATAACGGAATTTCATTTGCTGATGCGTTGTATTCCATAGTACTTATTGCTGTATGGGATGTACTGGCATATATCTGGGCATGCAGATGGTTTAGAAAATATATAATAGCAGGAATTGGAGGTGGAAGCATATGAGAAAGTTTTTGGCACTTTTCTTCGGGGATATGAAGAATATCAGCCGTGACTCAATGCTGCTCATATCTATATTTGCTCCCTTCATTCTTGCTTTTTTGATGAGACCGGGACTGACCTTTGCAAGGGAGATACTGCTCAGAGAACTCTCCTTTGATCTTTCTCAGTACTACACTCTCATAATGAGTGTCATTATTCTTATCACTCCAATGATGATGGGAATGCTGTCCGGGTTTCTGATACTGGATGAAAGGGATGAAAACATCCTGTCTTTCTATTCGGTTACTCCTCTTTCAAAGTCAGGATACCTTTTTTATAGAGTTGCAATGCCTACGGTTATGAGCTTTCTACTCTCCTTCTTCGTATTTTATTTCATAGGGATAGCAGAATGCAGAATAGAGTTTCTTATACCGGTGCTTCTGCTCTGTGCACTAGAGTCACCGATGATGGCATTATTTCTTGGTGCTTTTGCTTCCAATAAGGTGGAGGGACTGGTACTGACAAAAGCTTTTGGGATACTTTTTATTGCTCCTGTTGCTGGGTACTTTATCAAGTCAAATTGGCAATATGCAGCTGGAATAGCCCCGACTTATTGGGTTTCAAAGGCATTGCTTGAAGGCTCTCTGGCAAACGGCAGCTATTGGATATATGTTGTTGTTGGGGCGACTGTACACTTACTAATTATTAGCTTGCTCGTAAGGCGTTTTGAGAACCTTTATATATAGTAATGCATATTATGAACAAACCTCAGAGCAGCACTGAATAATTGTTTGTTATAAAGTGAATTATAGGTTTATAAAGCTGGCAAAATGTACTCATATTATTGTCAAGTATAAAGCCTTGTGATATAATCAATTAAGATTGATTTGGATAAAAATATAATATTGTAGTAATCGTTGATGGAGAGAGTAAATTGTGAAAGGCTTAAAGAGAGGTGCTGCCACAGGCTGAGAGCGCACCAGCAATGTAGCAATTGAAGTTCACTCCGGAGATTCAAGGCTGAACATGGTACCTCGTAAAGCATTTTATTTCTAGGGCGAGCGAGGCACCAAACAGATGTAGTGCATTTTTAACACTTGAAATACGGGAAATCTGTGGTGTTAAAAAGCACTGGTAGGCTTTGACGGCTGATACCGTTATATTTTTAAGCGGTTTGCAGTTATGCAAACAAGCAGGGTGGTACCGCGGATAACCTTCGTCCCTTTTTTGGGAATGAAGGTTTTAATTTTTGCCTATAATTAGTAATATGACCTTATAGAAAGGAGCATGAAAAATGAAAGAAACGCTAGAAAAAATCAAGATGCAGTCCGTTAAGGAATTGGAAAGTGTCCAGTCGCAGAAGCAGCTGGAAGAGTTAAGAATCAAGTATCTGGGTAAAAAGGGAGAGCTTACACAGGTACTTAGGGGGATGGGAGGTCTGACCACAGAGGAAAGACCCATAATTGGACAGCTTGCTAATGAAATCAGGGATTATATCAATGAGAAGATTGAAGAAACAGCATACTGCTTGAAGAGAAAGGATTTGGAGAGCAGGCTGAGGAGCGAATTCATCGATGTAACAATGCCGCCAAAAAGAAAAGCACTGGGCAATAAGCATCCGCTTACTAAAGTGTTGGATGAAGTCAACCAGATATTCATAGGCATGGGATTTTCCATAGTTGAAGGGCCTGAAATAGAAAAGACCTACTATAACTTTGATGCATTAAATCACAGCAAATATCACCCAGCAAGGGATATTCAGGATACCTTCTATGTTACAGAGGAAATACTATTAAGAACACAGACCTCTCCTATGCAGGTCAGGACAATGGAGCAGCAGAAGCCCCCAATAAGGGTTCTGGTGCCTGGCAAGGTCTACAGGAGAGATGAGATAGATGCAACACATTCACCTATGTTCCATCAGATAGAAGGTCTGGTTGTGGACAAGGGGATAACAATGGCGAATTTGAAGGGGACTCTGGACGTGTTCGCAAAGAGGCTTTACGGTGAGAACACAAAGACTAGATTCAGACCTCACCACTTCCCATTTACAGAGCCAAGCGCTGAGATGGACTGCACATGCTCCGCCTGCAAGGGAGCAGGCTGCAGAGTGTGCAAGAATGAAGGCTGGATAGAGATACTGGGTGCCGGCATGGTACATCCTAATGTACTCAGAAACTGCGGCATTGACCCGGAAGTGTACTCAGGCTTTGCATTCGGCATGGGCCTCGATAGGATTGCACTGCTGAAGTACGATGTGGAGGACCTCAGGCTTTTCTTCGAAAATGACAAGAGGTTCCTTGCGCAGTTTTAAGAATGAAAAAGAAGGAAAGGTGATAGATTATGCTGGTACCTATTAAGTGGTTAAAGGACTATGTTGATATAAAGATTGACTCCAAAGGCTATGCAGATGCAATGACAATGTCGGGGTCAAAGGTTGAGAGAATTGAAGAGCTTGGAAAGGAAATCGACAATGTTGTCGTAGGAAAAATTCTGAAGACTGAGAAGCATCCGGATGCTGACAAGCTGACTGTTGCGCAGTGTGATGTCGGAACAGAGGTTATACAGATTGTAACAGGGGCTGATAATATAAAGGAAGGGGATTATATTCCCATAGCCAAGAACGGTTCAACCCTGCCTGGCGGAGTTAAGATAAAAAAAGGAAAGCTTAGGGGCATAGAATCAAACGGAATGATGTGCTCAGCCCAGGAGTTGGCTTTAGAGCTTGACAATCTGCCTGAGGAGCTGCTGGATGGAATATATATACTGGACAAGGAATATCCTCTCGGTGCAGATATAAAGGACATACTGGGACTTAATGACACTGTGATAGAATTTGAAATAACAAACAACAGACCGGATTGTCTGAGCATCATAGGCATAGCCAGGGAAACGGCAGCAACCTTTGAGCGCGTGATGAAATACCCGGAAACAGGCTTTAAGGAAAATGCAGAAAACATAAAGGACTATATTGACATACAGGTGAAAAACAGTGAACTATGCCCAAGATATTCAGCCAGAATGGTCAAGAATATCATCATTAAGGATTCGCCCGCTTGGATGCAGGAAAGACTGATAAAAGCAGGTGTCAGGCCAATAAGCAACATAGTTGATATAACTAACTATGTAATGCTGGAGCTTGGTCAGCCCATGCACGCTTTCGACTACAGGGATTTGGAAGATAAAAAAATCATTGTAAGGAATGCAATGCCGGGAGAAACCATTAAAACTCTTGATGAAGTAGAACGAAAACTTGACGAGTCAATGCTTGTCATAGCAGACGCAACTAAACCTACTGGAATTGCAGGAGTTATGGGCGGTTATGGCAGTGAAATAAAAAATGATACTAATGCAGTAATATTTGAATGTGCGAACTTTGCTCCAGTCAATATAAGAATGACATCCAAGAAGCTGGGGCTAAGGACTGAGGCATCTTCGAGATATGAAAAAGGTATAGATACCGAGCTTGCCACAATTGCACTGGACAGAGCATGCAGTCTGGTTGAGCAGATAGGTGCAGGAGAAGTTGTCGGCGGAAAGATTGATCTGTACCCTGTTCCCAGAAAAGCTCGAAAACTGAACCTCAATGTCAAGAAGGTCAGGGACTTCATAGGAGCCCAGGATATAACCGGAGAAATGATAGTGAAGTATCTCACCTCACTTGAATTCAAGGTAGAAGTTAAAGAAGACCTGGAGATAACAGTACCTACTTTCAGAGACGATGTTAATGTAGATGTAGACTTGATAGAAGAAATCGCAAGGCTTTACGGGTATGATAAGATACCTACAGACCTGATGGATACCACCTTCACACAGGGAGGAAAGAACTACAGGCAGAATATAAGAGATATGGTAAAGACCAACATGGTTGCGCAAGGACTATACGAAGTATTGACATATTCCTTTGTCAGCCCAGGGGTATATAATAAAATAAACCTTAAAGCAGAGAATCCACTGAGGAATGCCATAAAGCTCACTAACCCCCTTGGGGAAGATCAGAGCATAATGAGAACCACAATGATACCTAATATGCTGGAGGTAATATCAAGGAACTACAACAAGAAGATAGCTGAAGGGCAGTTCTTTGAACTTGCAAAGGTGTATCTGTCTGAAGTACTGCCTTTAGAGGGACTTGCAGAGGAGAAAGAAACGCTTACCATTGGAATGTATGGAAATGTGGATTTCTTCGACATGAAGGGTGTTGTGGAGAATCTATTGGAAGAACTGAACATATATAAATACAGGATATTGTCCTCCAATAATGACAGCATGCATCCGGGAAGGACAGCAGAGCTTCTGATAAACAACAAGAGGGTAGGCTGCTTGGGCGAAGTTCATCCTGATGTGCTGGATAACTATGATATACCGGTTGTGGTGTATATTGCCGAGCTTAATTTTGAGGAAATACTAAAGCAGAGTGATATGAATATAAAATACAGGTCTCTGCCTAAGTATCCATCAGTTGCAAGAGATATCGCAGTAGTTGTGACTGAAGAGATCACAGCTGGGCAAGTAGAGGAGATTATCAGAAACAAAGGCGGCAAGCTAATTGAAGAGGTCAAGCTATTTGACATATACAGGGGCAGCCAGATTGAGGAAGGCTACAAGAGCATGGCGTACTCAATAGTATACAGGTCTGACGAAAAGACACTGTCAGAAGAGGATATCGCAAAGGTTCACAACAAAATAGTGAACTCACTTATAAATCAGGTGGGAGCAGCACTTAGACAGTAAGAATAACTATAGGGCGAACACTGTTCGCCCCTACATTTCATTAAAGATTAAGACCTCGTCAGGAAACTGACGGGGTTTTTGTTGACTTTTTCACTGATATTTCACTAAATGTTCATAAAATATTCACAATTATCCAATGAAAGTTCAATATTTTCTGATAATATATAAATAATGCGCAATAAGGTACAGTAGATTTCTGCGATTTGTTTGGGAAGCGGGGGTAGGTTGGCTTGAATAAAATCATAGAAGTAAGGGATTTGGTTAAGCACTTTGAAATCACCTCAACTAAAGGGCTTAATAAGAACTATGTAAAAGCAGTAGACGGTGTGTCCTTTGACATACTGGAGGGGGAGACTCTCGGACTTGTGGGTGAAAGCGGGTGCGGAAAATCTACCACAGGAAGGCTGATTCTAAGACTTATAAAGCCTACGACCGGGGAGATATATCTTGAGGGCAAAAATATAAACGATATTTCGGAAAAGGAGCTGAGGGGCATAAGGAAGGACATTCAGGTTGTCTTTCAGAACCCATATTCAGCCTTGGATCCAAAGATGATAATCGAGGATATCCTTTCTGAGCCCTTGAGCATACATAAAATAGTATTCAAATATGATTACGACAAAGAGGTAAAGAGACTCCTGAATTTGGTAGGCTTAAGCGAAAAGGACGCAAAGAAATTCCCACACGAGTTCAGCGGCGGGCAGCGTCAGAGAATCGGAATTGCAAGAGCAATAGCTACGAAGCCCAAGTTCATTATATGTGATGAGCCTGTTTCTGCTCTGGACGTATCAGTCCAATCTCAGATCCTCAATCTTTTAGACGACCTTCAAAAGGAGCTTAAGGTATCCTATCTTTTCATAGCCCATGGACTAAATGTCATAAGACATGTTTCCAACAAGGTAGGGGTCATGTATCTTGGGAAAATCGTTGAGTTGGGAAGCGTAGAGGAAATATTCAACAACCCGGTGCATCCTTATACAAAGGCGCTGCTTTCATCTGCGCCAATACCTGATCCCTTCAGCCATAAAGAGAAAGAAGTGTTGGAAGGGGAAATACCAAGTCCGGTCTCACCACCAAGCGGCTGCAGCTTCCACCCCAGATGCAGGTATGCTATGAGGATTTGCAGTGAGAAAAAACCATTCATACAGAATATAAACGAAAATCATAAGGTATCATGCCACTTGATTGATTCAGATAATGACTTCAAGGGGGTGTTAGCTTGATAAATAGATTTAAGTTTGCTTCAAAGAAAGTATTACTATCTGTTCTCATTTTTCTAATATTTGTCTATGTTACAGTGCTGTTATGCACTATACCAACAGACTTTACCATTACATTTGAAAATGGGAAGGCGACGCCCTCACATATCGGAGTTTTAATAATCAAAGACACAAATGAAAAGTTCATTTCGTTATTAAAGCTTGATTTGGGTAGGACAGGCAAGGATGAAAGGTCTTTGAACTATCTGGTCACAAGTATAATGAAGAATTCTGTATTTCTTTTGGCTGGCGGAATAATACTTGCAGTACTTCTTGGTGTTTCAAAGGGCATAATTGACAGTAAAAGGGGTAGTACAAGTGAGTCCAGCCTTAAAGTACTGGGCACAATTATACCCATTTCCCTCCCTGACATATTGGTTATAGCACTTCTGCAGCGTCTTGCAGTATTTCTGAACAATCACGGTATAGAGATATTCAAGGTAGGGGGCGGTGGTTCGATAAATCACGTGCTGCTTCCGATAATAGCTCTTTCGATACTTCCTGCCTGCTACATAGCAAGAATAACCTCGATGGCAATAGATAACTGCTATCAGCAGGATTTTATCAAGGTTGCAGTAGGGAAGGGCTGCTCAAGCTACAGGGTTCTCTGGAATCATGTTATGAGAAATGCAATACCGTCTATAATAGACAGTTTTCCTACTATCACTTCGATTATAATTGGCAATCTTCTTATGGTGGAAAAGCTTTTTTCTTATCCCGGCTTGACACAATCGCTTCTTAATTTTTACTCCCATAATGATAGAGACGGGGTAATAGCAAATATTATCTTAATTGGAATAATTTATTTTATTCTTGATGCGACCTTTAACATGCTTAAATGGTTGATTGTCAAGCCTCTTAAGGAGGAAAGCATATGAAGAAATTAATTGCTGGCATGGCAATGTCTAGGTTTAATATAAAGAAGCTGAACATTCCCCTGATAATTGGCATTGCAATCATTGCTGCTCTGATAATGTTCAGCATTTATCCTGAAATTTTTACCCCCTCTGATCCTTATGGAAAGGAGAGACAGGAATTTGTATTCATAGACGGCAAAATAAACCTTTTCAGTCCTCCGGTTGAGCCCTGCGCAGAATATCCATGGGGTACTGATGTATATGGACGAGATATGAGAAGCTTAATATTTTACGGCTGCAGGCTTACACTTCTTACTGCCATATTTATCGCTTTCGGAAGGCTTCTGATATCGCTTCCCCTTGCAATATTGGCGGGATATAGAAATAAACTGGCTGTATGGGTTATGCGACAGTTCAGCATAATGTTCAGTGCATTTCCTCTGATAATATTCACACTGCTTTTCACGCGAATAAAGCTTGTAGCGGATGTTTTCAAGGAGCCTACAAGTATAGTGGCATATATACTTATAATCTTTGGATGGAGCAGGCTTTCGAATCTCCTTAAAGAGAAAGTGGAGGGAATACTCAGCCAGGATTTTATTGAGGGTGAGATAGCGATAGGTAAGAACAGGCTGGAGATTGCTCTTCAAAACATAATACCACATTTGATACCCACTATTGTTGTGCTGTTTTTCCTCGAGATTGCACAGGCATTGCTGATATTATCGCAGATAGGCGTGTTTGGACTCATCGTGAGCGGAGGAATTGTCAACGGGGATGGGGATTACCGCATGCCCTTTGAAATAGACTGGGCATCACTTTTGATGGCATCTCAATGGTTTATATCGACTGGGAAGTACTGGCTTGTGCTTTATCCAGCGGCGGCCTTTTCTGTTAGCATAATAGGCTTTAACCTTCTCGGAGAAGGATTGAGGCTGGAGTTTGACAAGAGAAGCTCAAGGATAATAAGCTGGATCAGAGGAATACCCGGTTTTCTTTCCCCTATAAAACTTATATATGAAATCAGACATATTGATACCTACAGGAGAAGTGTAAGAAGAAAGCTGCTATTCTACACTGTAATACTTGTTATAGCATTCTTCCCTCAAGGAGGCAGCTTATATAAGTTCAATACAGTAAATGCTTTCAGCACAATAAGCGAGCTGTCCAAGCCTGAATATGAGGGGAGAAAAGCGGGAAGCGGAAAAAATGAGATTATAGCAAATTATATAGCGGATAAATTGAAAGGGTATGGGATTCAGCCCTTTGACGGCAATTACTTCCATGAATTTGACATGGAGACGGCCTTTAATGTCAAGAACTCGACGATGACAGTAGTTGGAGAGGCTTCAGGATCTGCTGCCCTTGAATTCAGGAAGGATTATTTCATTACCACTCCTGCAAATATAAACGGCACTTATGAGTTAACATACGTTACTCCGAAGGAAGTAGGTCTCTATATGTACAGTCGGAATGCATTCGACCATCTGCGAAACAAGGTGCTGCTCGCAGATGTCAGAGGACTTGACGGTATTGCCTTTAAAAGGTTTGTGGGAGTAATCAATAATATTGTGAAACCACAGGCTCTTATATACATTTCTGATTGGGAAAGTGAGAAGGTAATAAAAAAGGAGACTGTTGACCGCAATGCAGCAAATGACAAAGCGACGCTCAATATCTCGCTGTCCTCTGACAAAGGCGATGAACTTCTCAGGAAGGCTAATTCCAAGATAACATTGAACATAGAGTGTGAGCTTTTCAATAATCCCAAGAGTACAAGCGTGGTAGGTTATATTCCCGGTTCTGATAAAAGTCTGAAGGATGAAATCATATTTGTGGGCAGCAGCTTTGATTCAGTGGGTGATGACGAGAATATCAAGTATCCATCCTCAATGGAAGCAGGTGGCACCGCCCTTGAACTGGAGATTGCCCGTGTAATCGGCAGCAGTAAGAAAAGGCCTGAGCGGACAGTGATATTTGCTTTCTGGGATGGCACACTGACCAGAGACAGTGGCTGCATGATCTTCCTGGAGAAGTATTTTAAAGAGGAGTACAAGAAAGCCTTTTATGTAGATCTTAAAAACTTTGGCTTCGAACAATCCGATAAAGTTATTATAGATACTACCAATACCCTTCCTAAAGAGTACCTTGCGCAGAAATATATAAAAGCTTTAAAGAAGCATGCAAGAAGAAATGAAGTAAAGGTGATATATGGAAAAATTGGTTCTCCAATTACACAGTACACGCTAGAATCGGATATAAACTCTATTATTATTGATAGCGAGGGAATAGAAGAGGACATAAAGACGGCAAATGATAATCTGGATAACATAGACAGGGGAAAGCTCAAAGGTCCGGGACAAATGATTGTTGATACAGTTTATGATATAGTGTGCGGGGGTATAAGATAATGGGCAGCTTGTTTGAGATTAAGGATTTGAAAACCTATTTCATGATGGATAGGCAAGAGATAAAAGCAGTTGACGGAGTAACCTTCAGCCTCGACAGAAATGAAACCCTTGCAATCGTCGGTGAATCGGGCAGCGGAAAAAGTGTAACTGTTCTTTCTGCCATGCGTCTGATAAACCCCCCAGGAAAGATTGTAAATGGGGAGATAATGTTTGATAACAAAAACCTCCTGCAGCTGACAGAAAAGCAAATGACAATGATTCGGGGAGATAGAATCTCCATGGTTTACCAGGAGCCCATGACCTCGCTGAATCCGGTAATACCGGTAGGAGAACAGATAAGAGAAGCAATTACTATTCATAAAGCCTCATCAAAAATGGAATCCAAGGAGCGAGCTATAGAGCTTATGAACTTTGTAAGCATTCCTGAGGCCAGGTTGAGATACAATGAACTGCCGGCAAAATTCAGCGGAGGCATGCGGCAAAGGATAATGATTGCCATAGCAATAGCATGCAATCCTGATGTACTTATAGCCGATGAACCGACCACCGCACTGGATGTAACTATTCAGGCTGAAATAATGGAGCTTCTAAGATCCATGAAGAATAAGCTGAACATGTCAATGCTGCTTATCACCCACGATCTGGGGATAGTAGCGGAGAATGCTGACAGGGTCATCGTGATGTACTGTGGAAAAGTTATGGAGGAAGCGACTGTGGTCAGCCTTTTCAGAAATCCGATGCATCCATATACAGTAGGCTTGATGGAGTGCATTCCGAGGATTGACATAAAGGTAGACAAATTGAATGCAATACCCGGCTATGTGCCGCATCCCTCCCAATATCCAAGGGGCTGCAGGTTCAGCAACAGGTGCAGCAGGGCAATGGATATATGCAGCAAAGAGCTGGCGGAGCTTATAGAAATTGAAGATGGACATAAGGTAAGGTGTTGGCTATATATGAAGGGAGGAGAGGCACGATGAAAGTCAAGAAAAAGTTAGGCTTGCTGCTGGGAATAATTCTTTTGATATCAATAATAAGTATAACGACCATCATTGCAGCTGTGCCATCAAAGCACAGGAAAATTGTTATAAGCACGGCGCACAAGAAGAATCTGGTGCAGACGGTTACTGTGGAAGGTGTTGTAGAGCCTAATAAAAAGCAGATAATAAACCTTGATTCCAACCAGAAGGTGTTAGAGGTATTTGCTGCGGTCGGTCAGGAGATAAAAAAGGGAGACCTGGTCTTAAAGCTGGATAGCTCTGATAACCAGTATAAGCTGAGCGTTGAGGAGATAAACCTGAAGCTGGCAGAAAGAGAGCTGTCAAAAGTATTGAAGAATGGGAAGACTGACAAGAAAGATGTGGAGTACTCTTTTAAACAAGCGGAAATTGCATATGCAGATGGGTCGGCTGGACTGGAGTCTGCACAGAATTCACTGGCGGCTGACAAACTGCTTTTTGAAAATGGTGCAATATCAAGGAGTCAGTATGTGGAGTCACAGAAAAATGTCAGAGACCAAGAGAACAGAATGACTCTGAAGGCTATGGAAATGAACAGGGCCAGCCAGAGTCTTGCTAATTTTGACTTGGATAAGGATGAGCAGGTTTTTAAGCTTGGGAGCAACATAAGCCTTATACAGCAGAATATAAGCAATCTGAAATCAAAGGTGGATGCAGACACAAGGGCTAATATAGACGGGAAGATAGTAAAGCTGGAGGTTGAGACGGATCAATATCCGACCGATGATAACTCTCAAATACTTATATATGACATGTCAAAGCAAATGGTTAATATTCAGCTTAAGCAGCAGGAGGCCTTGTATATAAAAGAGGGAATGAAGGCTGGTATAAAGGTCAAGGGTTTGGATGAAAAAGAGTATGCGGGCACTGTAGTTGATGTTGATGATGTAGCCCTGACTTCGATAAGCGGGGGAAATGGTTCAAAGGTAAATGTCAAAATAAGCATAGATAACCCCGACGAGAGGATAAAAATAGGATACGATGTAGAGGTGAAAATTAACCTCTACATAAAGGATGAAGCAGTTGTAGTCGATTTTGAGTCTATTGTACAGGACAATGACGGGAAGAAGTACATTTATTTCGTTAAGGATAATGTGGCACAAAGAAGGCCTGTAGGCACAGGTATAGAAACAAGCTTTGAGGTTGAAATCACTGAAGGAATCATTCAGGGCGACAGGTATGTGGTGAATCCCCCGGAGGAAATGCAGGAAAAGAGTTCAATGAAGATCTGGGGTTGGAGGTATGAGTCAAAATGATTCTTAATGAATCCAGAGTACTTATCAGAACAGAGAAGCTGAGTAAATCCTATAAGCTGGGAAATGAGATGAAGGTAGCGGTTAGGGAAGTTGATATAAAGATAGTGCAGGGAGAGTTTGTTATAATCGAAGGCTTAAGAGGGCTTCAGAAAAATGTATTTGTTAACCTTATGGGGTGCCTTGAGAGACCCACTGTGGGAAAGTACTACTTTGATTATGAGGATATCGCTTTAGCAAAAGAAGGCATATTGGATGACATAAGGAAGCTTAAGCTGGGCTATCTATTCAGGGATTTCAACCTTATTGCCAGATTGACAGCAGCTCAGAATATAGAAGTACTACTGCAGGGCTTGAATATATCACAGGCGGAGAAAAGGGACAGGCTGCAGAAGACATTAAAACGCTTTGACATCGAGTCAATTGCTGAGAAAAAGGTATCTGAGCTGACCGATTATCAGAAGCAGCTGGTTTCACTCGCAAGAGCAGTTGTGAACAGCCCGCTGATGATAATTGCAGACGAACCTGCAGCAAATCTTAACAGCAAAGAAGAGAAGGAACTCATGGAGCATTTGCTAAGGCTGAACAGTGAAGGCATTGCTATTATGCTCATTACTGAGAATACAGAATTGAAAGCCTCGAACAGATTCAGGCTGATTTCCTTTCAGGACGGCAGGATATCTGAGGATAAGGAAGTCCAAAAGCTTTCCCTTGTAAGGAGGGAGGCTTGATATGAAAGTATTAATGCTTAAGAGGACTGCAAGATATTTGATATCAGCAGCAGGAATAATCATAGGTTTAGCTGCAGCAATGGTGATTTTTGGGATTGCAGAGGGTGGGACGTCTGTATTGAATGACAGCTTTTGGCGCAATGGAGTTAAGGTTTATGACGTAGAGCTTAAGGATAGAGGACTTGACTCACAGGAATATCTGCTTAAGGAGGATGTAAGGCTGCTCACTGATAAGATGCCCGAAGTTGAGGGCAGTATCCCGGTACTTAGTCTGGAAGCACAGCTAAAGTCCTATAAGGCTGCGGTCAGTGCCCGCACATTTGCAGTGAATGAAAAGTACCAGCAGTATGCCAACCTTGAAATGCTTAAGGGTAGTTTTATTAATGAGCAGGATGTGCGTCATGCAAGCAAAATTGCAGCTATTGATGAGCTTACTGCATTGGAGCTCTATGGCACGACTGATATAATTGGACAGAAGCTGGACCTTCAGGTAAACGGAAAAAAGGTTGAGTTCATAATTGCAGGAGTTTTCAGGAACTTTAATAAGAACATTGAAACAATGTTTGATGATAAGATTCCGGGCATGTGCTTTATTCCGGACAGCGTACCCGAGGATGTTTCTTTTGAATACAGCGTAGAAAAGCTGGTTGCATTGGTGAAGGATAATCTGCATAAAGAAGAAGCTGCCGCTAAGCTCAGCCACCTGCTTGAGAAAGAGCATGGGGTTGTGGGTATGTACGATATTAATGAATATAAGCAGCTGCCGGAAGTGGCAGAGTTTACAGACAAGTATCTCGTATTCGCTGTGATTATAGCAATAGTAGGGCTAATATCCGGTGGGATTGGGGTAATGTATGCAATGCTCCTCAATATACAGGAAAGAAAAAAGGAGATAGGACTATACAAGTTTTACGGCTCGGGAATAAAAGAGCTTCAGTATGATATTGTATATAGAACCCTAGTTATTTGTCATAGCTGCGGCGCGTTGGGGTTGATATTGGGAATACTGACAGGAAGCTTTATAGGGAGCTTTATAAACATCCGTGCGAGGTTTACACTGCTGTCAATTTTTATAACAATAGCGGCTTCGGTACTTGTGGGTATAATAAGCAGTCTGTATCCGGCTTCAAGGATAAAGCAGGTTGATGCTTCGGAAGCTATTTGGGGTGAGTAAGAAGTGCTTATACAGGGCATATGCGCTTATATTACAATTATTTTATGCGTATGGTAAAAAATGAAGGAAAATTTGCATTTTTTGAAGAATAATATACGGATATACATGCGATAAATTTTCAACCCAAAAGGAGTTGTAATATATGACCGAGAAGAAGAAGATAGGAGTTAGCATTTTTGGCACTGAATATGTGATGCTTGCTGAAAAATCAGAAGAATATGTGCTGGAGCTTGCAAATAGAGTAGATGCAATAATGAATGAAATCGCCAAGAGCAATTTCAGGTATAACTCAACTATGGTTGCGGTGCTTACTGCCTTGAATCTGGCGGATGCCCTTTACAAGTCACAGGAGGAGCATGCAGAAGTTTCAGAGAAGCTGGAGAACATTCAAGGAGAAATGCAGAGACCCTTTGAGGAGCTAAATGAGCTGAAACAGGAATCGGAGGCAATAAAGGAGCAATACACCAAGATGCAGAGTGAGCATACCAGATCGCAGATTGAACTGGGGAAGATAAGCCGGGAGTGGGCTAAGGCGCAGGAAGAGCTCAAGGACTTAAGGTGTGAGCTGGATGTCTCAAGAGAGACAATGAACGATGTGCAGAATAAGCTTTTCGAAAGTCAGATAGAGCTTTTGAAGACGAGGAAAGAACTTGATGATACAAAAGTAAAAAGAATAGATAAAAATAGGAACAATAGGGTAAATAATATATAGTATAAATTATTTACCTAGGAAGTGAACTTAATGAATAAAATAGAACTTCTAGCGCCTGCCGGAAATTTCGAAGCATTAGCTGCTGCTGTTGAAAGTGGTGCTGATGCTGTTTATTTGGGCGGGAATAAATTTAGTGCGAGAGCTTATGCTGACAACTTTGACGGGGAAACCCTTGCCAAGGCTGTTAGCTATGCTCATATTAGGGGTGTCAAAGTGTTTGTCACCATTAATATTTTGCTGTCAGACCGTGAGCTTGTTGAAGCACTGGACTATGTAAACTACTTATATCAGATAGGTATTGATGCAATAATAGTACAGGATCTTGCACTATTGAAACTGGCTGCAAGCGCCTTTCCCGACCTGAATATACATTGCAGCACTCAAATGACTGTGCACAATGCTGAAGGAGTCAAATACTATTCTGACTTAGGCGCAAAAAGGATAGTGCTGGCGAGGGAATTGCCCCTTGAGGAAGTGACGCATATAGCTGAGAGCACAGGGGTGGAGACTGAAATATTCATCCATGGGGCTCTTTGCGTAAGTTATTCAGGTCAATGTCTTATGAGCAGCCTTATCGGAGGCAGGAGCGGAAACCGAGGAAGATGTGCTCAGCCCTGCAGGAAGAAATATTCCTTCTACAACTTTAAAACAGGTAAAGTAGAATCTGAGAACCAAGACAAACACATTATGAGTACCAGGGACCTCAATACTTACAATAGGCTTGAAGAACTGGTGGAATCAGGGGTGACATCTCTTAAGATAGAAGGAAGAATGAAAAAAGCTGAATATGTAGCAATAGTAGTAAAGCATTACAGAACAGCTTTGGACAGCATTCTAAAAAAAGGCGGAGGCAAAGCTAAGGAAGCAGAATATGAGCTCACAAGTGCATTTAACAGGGAGTTTACTGAAGGATATCTATTCGGTAAACGAAATAGTGATATTGTAAGTATAGAGAGGCCTGACAATAGAGGCGTGAGATTGGGGAAGGTACTTAAACAGAAGGGTGATATAGCTTCTATTTACATTGAAGAAGGTTTTTTGAATGATGGTGATGGAATCGAGATAGTACCACAAGAGGGCAGAAGCACGGGAACAATAATAAGCGGCATCAGGGTTAATGGGGAAAATGTTAAAAGTGCCTTTACGGGCGATACTGCAGAAATATTCATTAGAGACAGGGTTGAAGCCGGTTCCCAGGTAAGCAAGAACCTGGACAGTGCGCTAAATAAGAAGGCAAGAGAAGAGTATGCACCGGAAAACACAAGAAAAATTACATTAGATTGCAGGATTGTTATGAAAGCCGGACAGTTTCCTGTGATAATGGCAGCAGATAAGGTTGGAAATTCAGTAAGTTATACCGATGAGGAAAAGATAGAGCCAGCCCAGAAATCCGCCACTTCAACTGAAAAAGTGATGGAGCAGCTTGGAAAAACAGGTGATACGCCTTATTTGATAAAGGTTACAGAGGCTGAGATAGAAAACAATTGCTATATACCTGCAAGACAAATAAACCGCATGCGCAGAGAGGTACTGAGGCTGCTATCCCAGAAACGATCACAAAAGCATGACCGTCCAATACTTCAATTGGATGCCGCGGCCTTAGTAGATAGTATGATATCTGATAATGAAGTTAGCAAGGATACTTCAGTGGAATTTATAGCGGGGGTCAGGAATCAGGCTGCTGCTATTAGTGCTGTGATGAATGGGGGCGCAGACACTGTATATCTTTTAAGTGATGCTTACGAGGGAGATATCACTGCTGATTCCATTAAGCTTGCTGAGCTATGTAAGAGCATGGGGAAAAGCTTGTTTTACGTGCTCCCCAACGTTGCAAGGGAAAGGGAGCTCAAGCAAATCCAAAGCAGACTTGTGAAAATTACAAAAAAGATTGGACACGAGAATTTCGGTCTTGTCATTTCGGCTTCTGGACAATTCGAGCTTGCCAGGCAACTGGGAATTGACAGGGTAAGAGTCAACTATAGCTTCAACGTATTCAATTCTGTGTCTGCAAGCCATTTATACCGTGACGGTGCAGAAGCTGTAGGGTTGTCGCCTGAGTTGAACCTGCCCCAGATACGAACAATAAGCTCTGCCTGTAAGTTCCCCCTGGAGGCTGTGGTGTACGGATATATGCCGGTTATGACCACGGAATACTGTCCCGTATCTATACAGCAAGGAGGCAGCTGCAGCGATGCGGGAGGTTGCATTAACTCTGATTATGGTATAATAGACGAGAAGGGCAAGATATTCAGAATAATCAAGCTTGGCTCCTGCAGGACACAACTTCTGAATTCCAATGCTCTACTTTTAGCAGAGGAGTTGGGAGACGTACTAGGCAGCGGCTTAACGAAGCTGAGGGCTGATTTTTATTTTGAAAGTCCCGATGAGATAAGTAATATTATGAAGTTGTTCAGAAACTATAAGAATATTGATGAAAACGACAGATTGATTATAGAGAAAATAAAAGACAAGGGATTTACAAAAGGGCATTTTTATAGGGGTGTTGATTGATAAGGAGGGGTTAATGATGGAAAGCAGTGTTAGAGTGTTGCTGGTTGAAGATGAAGAAAAGATGAGAGAGCTAATAAAGATATCTTTCAAAAAAGAAAATTTTGAAACAATAGAGGCTATTGACGGTAAGCAAGGATTGAATCTTTTCAAGACCAATCAGGTGGACATTGTGATACTGGATATCATGCTTCCTGAAATTGATGGCTGGACTGTGTGCAGGGAAATAAGAAGAATGTCTAATATTCCTATAATACTCCTGACTGCAAGAGGTGAGGAATTCGACAAGCTCTTTGGCTTTGAGCTGGGTGCTGACGATTATATAGTCAAACCCTTCAGTCCTAAAGAGCTGATAGCAAGGGTGAAAGCCTTACTCAGAAGGTCGGAGATAAAGAGCAGCGACTCGGCTTCTTATTTTCAAGTTGGAGATATTATGATCAACAGGCTTTCAAGAGAAGTAACGGTCAATGAAAAGCAGATCATTCTTACTAATAAGGAATATGAATTACTGTATTTCTTAGCCACCAACCCCAAGATCGTTTTTACCAGAGAGCAGCTGCTTCTGAAGGTTTGGGGTTATGAGCAGTACGGAGATCCCAGAACAGTGGACACTCATGTCAAGAAGCTGAGGGAGAAGCTTGGTGATTATAGCAGCTATATAAGCACCATGTGGGGGGTTGGATATAAGCTAGAGGTGCCAAAATGAGAAGCTATGGGATTTCCTTTAAGCTGTGGGCTGCAATTATTGCTATGACAATGGCACTTCTTGTTCTGACGTTGGTATTTCAGACTGAGTTTCTATATGACTTTTATTATGATCAGGAAGCGAAGCAGCTTGAAAAGGATTGTAACCTATTGTCAAAGTATATAGCAAGGGGTCAATATAATTTCACAATTCCCTATAATGGCGTAATGAGAAGGGTAAATGATATAATAATCGTTACTGATAGAAATCGAAAGATTACCTATGTGGAAGGTACAAACGAGTACAAGACGGGTTATCTTTTTGGGTTTAAGCACATTGGCAAGATCCTCAATGGTGAGACTGTTCATGAAAAAAACAAGATGATCAGGAATCCAAGCTCCGCAAGGTCAAAAGAGCTTGATACCCTTATGGTTGGGATTCCGATAAGGCAGAACTTGGGCTTTCCACAGGGGGATAGGCGGAGGTTCAATGAAAGCTATGTTGAGGAAAGATATAAAACACCTGAAATCATTGGAGCGGTTTATATTATAACCACTCTTGAGCAGATGCAGACTACTGTAGATGCCATAAGAAAGCAGTTCCTATATATTTTTATCGGTGCAATTGTGATTGCTTCTGCACTGTCATACTTCCTGTCTCAGAGCTTTTCTACACCGCTAAAGCTTATCAACAATGCTGCACTGGAGATTTCCAAGGGCAATTACGATACAAAGATAGACCTGCGTTCCAGCAGAGAGATAAAGGAGCTTGGAATCACCATTAACAACCTGGCGAAGCAGCTTTCACGTGTTGAACAGATAAGAAGGGAATTTATAGCCAATGTGTCCCACGAGATCAGAACGCCTTTAAGCTATCTTCAGGGTTACTCTGAGGTGCTGCTGGATGACCTTGTTGAATCAGAAGAAGACAAGAAGAAGTATCTTGGTATAATAATGGATGAGACGGTAAGGCTTAAAACAATGGTAGATGAGATATTGCAGTTGTCCCAGATTGAAGCGGGCTTTATACAGCTTAAGCTGGTGCCCTTCAGCATGGAAGCAATGATAAGAAGGACCATAGATAAGCTTTTACCCTATGCGTCCAAAAGAAATATAACTATTAAATTTATAAATATGTCAGAGGATGTACTTACTTGTTTCGGAGATGATAATAGAATAAAACAGGTGCTCATAAATCTGATTAATAATGCAACCAAGCATTCTTATGATTACGGAAACATTTTGATAAGCGCATACAGACAAAATGAGAGTATTTATGTGTGCGTAAGAGATTTTGGGGAAGGGATACCGGAGGAGGATCTGCCCTTTATCTGGGATAGATTCTACACCGTTGACAAGCACAAGTCAGAGAACAGCACAGGTCTTGGGCTGGCAATAGTAAAGAACATTATAAACGCCCATGGCTGTGAAATAACTGTCAACAGTGTATTTGGGGAAGGCTCAGAGTTCTGCTTTTATCTCCCCAGTTATAATGAATTTTAAACAGTTTCGCGTTTCAAGTTACGCGTTACGCGTGGCATACCAAGGCTAGGCTTCGTAGGGATGCTTAAACCCATCGCCTATTGTCCATCGACTATTGTCCGTAGAAATTTGAGGTGAATAAATTGAACGAGAAAGCACTAAGAGTTCTTGAATATAATAAGATAATAGATATGTTATGTGAGAGTACAGTTTCTGGAATGGGAAGAGATATAGCCTCGGATTTGAAGCCCTCAAGCGACCTAAATGAGGTAAAGGAGCTTCTTCAGGAGACCACAGAGGCTGTTAACCTGCTACTTAAAAAAGGGAACATTCCCATTGGGGGAGTCCAGGATATAAGGGTGCCTCTAAAAAAGGTCAAGCTGGGAGCTGCCTTGGATCCAGGGGAGCTTCTGAAGGTGGCAGATACCTTAAGAGCGGCCAGGAGACTCAAGTCCTTCATGAATGAGGACAGAAGAGAGGAAAGCTTTCCTATAATCGAGTACTATATTGAGACTTTGTCACCCTATAAAAACATAGAAGACAGAATAGGAAGCGCAATCATAAGCGAAGAGGAGATATCAGACAATGCAAGCCCGCTGCTGAACAGCATAAGGAGAAAGGTCAAGGAAAGAACAGCAGCCATGCGGGAAAAGCTGAACCATATGATTTCCTCTCCCGCTTATCAGAAATACCTGCAGGACCCCATTATTACCGTGAGGGGGGACCGTCATGTAATACCGGTAAAGCAGGAATTCAGAACTAACATACCGGGAATTGTCCATGACCAGTCGGCAAGTGGTGCGACACTATTCATAGAGCCAATGGCAATCGTGGAAATGAACAATGATGTAAAGAAGCTGAAGCTGGATGAAGAAAATGAAATCGAGCGCATTTTAAGAGAACTTACTGCATTGATAGATGAGAAGTATGACAGCATAAAGATTAATATGGAGATATTGGCTACACTGGACTTCATATTTGCCAAAGCTAAATTTGCATTGGAGCTAAGATGCACTGAACCCAGTGTCAATGCAGAGGGCAGGGTAAACATCAAGAAGGCTAGACATCCTCTCTTGAAGCCGGATATAGTAGTGCCTATTGATATATATGTAGGTGAGACCTTCAATACTCTGGTTATCACAGGACCGAACACGGGAGGAAAGACAGTCACGTTAAAGACCATAGGACTTTTGTCTCTTATGGCCCAGTCGGGGCTTCATATTCCCGCCAGTGATTACAGTGAAGTGGCTATTTTTGACGAGGTATTTGCAGATATAGGGGATGAACAGAGCATAGAGCAGAGCCTAAGCACCTTTTCATCCCATATGACAAACATAGTGTCCATACTTAAGAATGTGACTCCCAGTTCTCTGGTGCTGTTTGACGAGTTGGGCGCCGGCACAGACCCCACGGAGGGTGCTGCTTTGGCAATGTCAATACTGGAGCTGCTGCATAAAAAGGATATAAGGACTGCTGCTACCACTCATTACAGTGAACTTAAGATATATGCACTTACAACCGAAGGAATCTGCAATGCCAGTGTTGAATTCGACATAGCAACTCTAAGGCCTACTTATCGGCTGCTTATTGGCGTACCAGGGAAATCAAATGCCTTTGAAATATCCAGAAAGCTTGGACTTCCTGATGGAATCATCAAGAGAGCAAAGGAATTCATATCTCAGGATGATGTCCAGTTTGAGGATTTGATAAAAAGCCTTGAGGATGATAAGCGGAAAGCCGAAGAGGAAAGGGATACCGCTGCCAGGTTGAGATTCGAACTTCAAAAGGCTAAAGGAGAAATGGATAATAAGCTTGACAAGCTAGAAGCCCAGAAAGAGAAGATTATAAGGGATGCCCAAAGGGAAGCCCTTGAAATAGTGCGAAGATCAAAAGAGGAAACTGAGGAGCTAATAAAGGAGCTTCGTGAAGCAATACAGAAGGAAAATGAAGAAAAGACCGCAATGATAGAAAAAGCGAGGCTTAAGGTCAGGCAGAGGGAAGATGAGCTGGAAGACAAAATGGGAGAAACGTTATTTAAGAAGACCAGCAGCGCACCTCCTAAGGATATAAAAATAGGCATGTCTGTAAAGATAGTCAACCTTGACCAGAAAGGAAGCGTTCTCACACTTCCGGATGAGGATGGCAACCTGACTGTACAGGCAGGTATAATGAAAGTAAACGTAAATATAAATAACCTAAAAGCAGTGGAAGAAGAGAAGGAAAAGCCGAAAAGAAGCGGCAACACTAAGGTAAGCTCAGCGAAAGCAAGGGATGTTGCTTCTCAAATAGACTTGAGAGGACAGACCCTGGATGAAGCTCTTATGAATGTCGATAAATACCTTGATGACGCATACCTCGGCAGCGTGCCCCAAGTAACAATAATACACGGGAAGGGCACAGGGGTCCTTCGAGCAGGAATAATGCAGCTGCTCAAAAGGCATTCCCATGTGAAATCCTACAGGAGCGGCGGCTACGGTGAAGGTGGCATTGGCGCCACAATAGTGGAAATAAAGTAACGGAAGTGATTATATGAACATACTTGTAAGTGCATGCTTACTAGGCACAAACTGCAAATACAGCGGGGGAAACAACCTTACCTCCAAAGTGCTGGAGCTTATGAAAGAGCACACTCTCATACCTGTATGTCCTGAACAGCTTGGAGGCCTGACGACACCAAGAAAGCCCTGCGAGATCGATGCAGGTGGTGGCTCTGAAGTGCTGGCAGGACATGCAAGAGTAAAGAACAACATAGGTGAGGATTTAACCGAACAGTTTATAAAGGGCGCACAGGAAACGCTGAACCTGGCAAAGCTGTATGGCTGTACTAAAGCTATTTTGAAAGCCAACAGTCCCTCCTGCGGCTGTAGAACCATCTACGACGGCAGCTTCAGCGGAAAGCATAAAGAGGGAAGCGGCGTAACTGCACAGTTGCTCTTAGATAATGGAATCGAAGTAGTGACAGATATTGATTTTGAAGAAAAGCTGAGAGACCTGAAGTAATTTTAGGTCTCTTTTTTATGGTACAAATGCATTTGAGGTATTTTACCAATTTAGTAAATAATGGTATAATATAATATGAATTACCACTATATGGAGTGATTCACGACACATGTCGGCCATCCCACCATATTGGCATCATTCACGACAAATGTCGTGGTTGCGGTAGTTAGCCAACATTTCCATCCCCAGTATTCCCCTCAGCCTCCACATCATTGTCTGGGTGTGGCGATGGGGTAGGATTTTTTATTTTTGGTAATAAAAAAGACTCCTGACCTAAATCAAGAGTTTTTTCTATATCAGTATTTTTTTATGGACGACAGCATTTTTTATATTTTTTTCCACTACCGCAAGGGCAAGGGTCATTCATACCAATTTTATTTGCATGTTTTGGTTGTTGGGCTTGTCCAAGTGCGACATAATCAGTAGTAGCGCAAGAAGGTACTCTAAATGAAAAAATAGTCTTTCCACCAAAGTTTGAAACAGAAAAATCTCCCATATTCATAACATCCATACCAATTAGTAAATCAGCAGACGAAATAGTCCCTTCAGTTACTCTAAGCCTTTGTATACATATTTTGTTCGGCAACCACAAATCAATTACATAGGTGTTAACATTACAATCTCCATTAGCTGTACATACTCTTGCCATACCTGTAGGGAGTAAATTTAACTGCTGGACTATCCTATTTGTAATTACTGTACCAGATGCACCTGTATCCCAAATCGCATTATACTGATTTATATTCGTTGGGTTTTGAATAGGGTCAGATACTCCTACTTGGTTTATCAATACATTTGCTAAACCATTTGAATAAGTGGTGAAAGATGAAGTTTGCATAATTTACCTACCTTATCAGTTAATGTACAAAATGCACTCGTGAGTGATAAGATTGTGTATAACTCTCTTCATTAGCTTGACATTTTTGAACAAGGAAAGTTCCTAATTCTTCTGTTTTCTTTGTTTCAATTATCGCGTCATCTATAGTCTCATAAGCATTTAGTACTTGTCCGTTCTTTATAACAATATATTTGTCCTCATACTTTTTAATTAGTTCATCCAAATTCTTAATATAATACTGGAACTCTTTTTCTAAAGACAGTTTTTGGTTTTCCATGTAAATACCTCCTCCTAATTATATCCTATTCAATATAAAGCATATTGTCAATACATATAATGAAAAGTACCTTTAAATAAGATATCGACTATTATCATTTAAAGTATTATATGTTATGAAAAGTATTTCATTCATTGTACTAAGAACACCTAAAAAATTCCTCTAGCTAATTGATGAGAAAGAGCTATCTTGTAGTAAGTATATATATTATATTTATAGTACATTATATGGTATAATTACCCATATAGTGCTATTGCCAACCAACGTTATGGGAACGTCGGCTAACAATCCATTCACGGACATTTTTGCTGTAGGTTCGGCTTTGGGGTAAACGTCGTGAATGGAAAGACGTTAGCCGACATTTCCCTCCCATGTATTCCCCGCAGACTCCACATAATATTAGGGCATGGCGTTGGAGTTTTTATTTTTTATGGTTTTTAACAATAAAAAAGACCTTCAACTAAGAAGGTCTTAAAATATAAAAGACCTGATGCTTTTTCAGCTTAGGTCTTCTTTTTATATGGATGAATAACTTTACGTAGCTCATCCACAAAATACTATATTTAAGTCATCTTTTCGATAACTTCAATATAATATTACCTTTATCTTAACCGGATGTCAAGCAATTATGTAATTATTTTTAAACCAAATCGTTCTTTTAGGTTACAATTTCCATTATAAAGTTTAGAATCTATTAAGTCAAATACATTAGGTTTTTTCTGCTTTTTAATATCATAATTATAACTACACGCTCTATTTAATGGATTAGGAATAAAATCTGCAATTTGTAATCCTACATTATCATCCTGTTTCATGGAAAAGTTAATTGTAGTCAGTCTTTTTTGAAAAATAATCTTGTTAAAAAATAATGTCCCATTGGCTACAATAGTATGATAATGACTAGCAAGTCTAGTATCATCTGTAGGAGTTCTTGATTCAATATATATTATGCCTTTACCCTCATTATGTTCCAAGAAATGGACAAAGTTTTCTAAAATAATCTGAAGAGCAACAAAATAATCATTGTTTGCATATTTCTCACAATATAGTTTTTTATATTCTACAGGATTAATTCCAACTCCTATCGTAGTTATATTGCAACTATCAATAATATTTCTTAACCCATTCCAGAATCCCTTTTTCTTTTCAAAATCTTTCAGTATATCATATGGAGGTTTTTCGGGATCTCTTATCTCCGATTCGTGCAATACTACAGTAGTATTATTGAAAATTACATTTTTTAGACTATTTACTAATGGAATCATCTTTTGAACATATTCATTTTCCTCTATTATATAGCCACCGAGACAAAAATATTGCAGATTGCCTGATGGCTTTGATTCATCTAAAAATAAATAATAATTACTCATATACAATTCCCCCCTACAAAGCACTTCCTAAATTTTACCACAATTTGACACAATATAAAATGTTTTGTAGGTTTTTAATTTGTTATGTTTATGCCGCATTATATGGTATAATTATCCATATGGCGCCATTCCTAACCAACGTCAAGGGAAACGTCGGCTAACAATGCACTCACGTGGCATTTGCATAAGGGATGCGGTAAGTTAAATAATAGGTTTCCTTAATAATGGTTGGTTTTACATCCCTTCACCGGGTGTCACCACCGCCAAGGTGGGAAAGGCTCTGGTGTCCGGTTCAGGGACGTCGTGAGTGCGGAGACGTTAGCTGACAGATAATGCAGATTGACTTATGCAAGAAGTAATACTCTCATATTGCGTAAAGGTTTATTTAAAAAAAGTTATTGGGATAAACTATCTTTCTTAAAACAGCATTATTTAACTATTGAATAAAACAATTAATATAACTCTTGTTTAGACTAATAATCTTATTTAGTATTGTCTACCAGTAGAATCATACAAAGTAGATATTAGGTAGGAGGTCAAAATTGAAGAAGCATGCTATAGATTTCTTATTATCAGGTAAAGTTATTATAACTACTTTTGTAGTAGCCTTATGCCTATATACATGGATTTATATATCATATAACCAACCAGAGCATATTGAATATAAGTACAATGGAATAAAATATCAGGCTGGCAATCCGCAAAATGTAGAAACAATTAATATCGAAATCAAAGGGAAATATGTAAAAGAATTATTTGTGAAAGAAGTAGAATTTTTCGGTACTATAAAGGTAGGAGAAAAAGTGTTTTCTTGCAACCCAATAAAATTTAATAGAGACAAAATGGGTGAATTGAAGTCCTACGGAACTATATATGTAAGTGATGAGTTTGAAAAATTAACCATTGAGATTCTTGAACCAACGCATAATGGTGGCTATAGTTTCAGTCTTAGAAAGGGTTGGTTAATTTCAGCACCTTGCAATAGTAGGAAGGAAGCCATTGAAATCTCAAATGCTCTTATGAAAAGGCTATACAAAGGGTTAGTAATAGAGTAATGTGATTCATTTCTTTTTATAAGGTGCAATCTCCTATGCGGAGTTTGTGAGAGATTTGAACTCAAGAGAGGCAATATTAACATAAGCGACACATGACAGGTCCCGAGTACCGGCAGCGGTATACAAAGGTTATTAAGCTAGGCGTTGCGGGACATTATCCATTAGCTAACAATGTACTCACGTGGCATTTTTATAAGGGATACGGAATGCTAATTAATAGGTTTCCTTATTAAAGTTTCGATTTACATCCCTTCACCGGGTGTCACCACCGCCAGGAGGACAGGCTCTGTGGGTCCGGTTCAGGGACGTCGTGAGTGCGGGACCGTTATACGAAATCGCAGGAGGAAAGAAGGTAAAAAGTGTGGAAGTAACTTGTGATAATAGGAACATACCCTTGTCAATACAACGTACGGTTAGGCAACGTTGTGGCTTTGGTTGTGTTATTTGCGGATTCCCTCTTTATGAATATGATCATATAAAAGGGTGGGCTAATGTACACGAACATGTTGCAGAAGATATAACTCTTTTATGCGATTTACACCATCGCGAGGCTACATCTGGCCTTCTACCAAGAGATAAGATTATTGAAGCAAATAAAGCACCTCACAACTTACAAAGTGGTATAAGTAAACCATTACAACTTCATTTTGAAGGAGACTCTTGTGAAGTTCATATTGGTGGTAATTACTTTACAACTAAAATGTCTGGAGATTATACGGAATCAATACCTATCATAGTAGATGGCATCCCTTTGATTGCTTTTATCTTACAGGATGGTCATTTATTATTAAATGTAAACTTATTCGATGAGTATAACCAGCTAGTATTACGTATTGTTAACAATCAGCTGTTTTATTCAATTAGTCCATGGGATATTAAAATTGTTGGAAAGACACTTACAATTCGTGAGAAGGCAAGAAAAATGCTGATTAGGATGACTTATGAGCCACCAAATAAAGTAGTTATAGATAAAGGACGTTTCCTATGTAACGGGGTCGAAATATTAGTAGATAGTGATCAAATCTTAGTAACAAATAATAACACTTTAATTAGTGGCTGCTCTTCAACTAATTGCCACGGAGGTTTGATAATCGGACCTACTTCTAATCCGATTGGCGGCTTTATGTCCCTTCAAGGTATTAGTCGGTATCTTGGTGACTCTAAAGCATCACTAGCTTGGGCTAAATCAATAAAAGAAGAGTTTTAGACTCGCGACTTCGTATAACAAAGCACTCACGCTGCGGCACGTAAGGAAAGGGCAAGGAGCATGCGTGCCTTGGGTTGCCGATGCCATTGCTCTGGAGTAAAGGCAGCAACCACACCCCTTCACTGGGAGCGGAGCTCCGCCAGGAGGCAGGGTTTTGCGGGTCCGGTTCAGGGACGTCGTGAGTGCGAAACCGCTAGATGACATTGTTTGCTAAGTTGGAGTTATTATAAAGCGTGATTCTTGTTATTTAAGTAATTTAATAGGGAGGAAATGTAATATGAAATTTGTACATTTGATTAAATTGCTATCAAAAATTATTTATGATCCAAGAGGTGCTTTTACTAGTGAAAGTTTCGAGACATATAGTGTCAAGCTTCTAAATGTTTTATATTACCTATTTTTTACTTTTACAGGGGGATTAAGTGTATTTTTGCTTTACTATGGACCAACGAGAGGATATAACTTAGCACTGTTGATAAGATGCCTTATAATGATGTTGATTTATTCTTTCATAGTAAAAAAAATCACAGTGGTATTTTACTATTTTATACTAAATATAAAAAACGAAAGCAATTTGTCATTTAAACAAACAGAAGTAGTATTACTTCCGATTATATTCTTATTTTGGTTTATCAATTATTCTGGTGGATTATTACTTAGTGGAATTCCAATTACAAAGATAATCTTGGGATTTGTTCCGTTTCTATGGTTTAATTATATGATTTTTTTACTTTTAAGATATAAACTTAGGCAAAGTAATATTAAAAGTATATTGTTATCCATTATACCTGTGATATTATATACAACATCTATTTTTGTTAATAGATTACATTAAGAAGTTAATTATTCAATATTTGATTATAGAAAATGGCAAACAACATCATCTAACAATGCGCTCACGCTGCGGCACGGCGGGTATGAGCAAGGAGTATGCGTGCCTTGGGTTGCCGGATGTATTTACTATGGAGCAGGAGCAGGGCAACCACACCCCTTCACCGGGTGCAAGCACCGCCAGTGGATTAGAGCTCTGTGGGTCCGGCTCAGTGGTGTCGTGAGTGCGAAACCGTCAGATGACACTTAATGCAGAATGATTTACGTAATAAGTACCATTTTTATATTGCATATCAGTAATATATTACGAACTAAACATTATTTATATAATATACAGGAGGTACTATATGATTATACGGCAAGAACAACCGACTGATTATGATGAAGTCTATGAACTTGTTAAAATATCATTTGCCACATCTACTAATGAGGGTGAGTGGGACTATTTGAATGAAGTACGAAAAAAAGATACCTTTATTCCTGAACTTTCATTGGTTGCAGAGAATGAAGATAGAAAACTAATTGGTCAAATCGTTTTATATAAAACAAGCATTACTACATCTGATAATGTTTATACTGAACTCTTACTATCTCCTATAAGTGTTCATCCCGATTTTTTTCGCAGGGGAATTGCTCGCGCAATGATGATGGAAGCTTTTCAAATTGCAAAAAGTATGAGATATACATCTGTATTCCTTTGTGGTGAACCAGACTTTTATCATAAGTTTGGGTTTAAGCCGTCTTACGAATATGGGATATTCCATATTGCTGATAAAACAAAAAATGCCGAATGGTGTATGGCTCTTGAATTGACACTTGGCGCTTTATCAGGTAAAACTGGAACTATCAACATACAATAATGTATAGTATAAGCATAATACTAAGTTAAATTACTTCACTATTTTTATATAATGCGTAACTTGAACTTAAGATTTAAGGGCGCGACATCCTGTCGCACTCTGAATTACGGGGCTTTCGACGGCGTATAACAAGGCTTCTGCACAAGGGGCTCGGGGGTCATATCCATGAAGTATCCCTAATGGGTTATTCATGAAGAAGGGCTTGCCCACAGCTTCCAAGCTAAGCGCAGTCGCGCCCGGCAACCGGGAAACCAAGATAAGAGCTATCTAAGTTCTCCGGTTGCCTTAAGCCTGAAAGCCGTCGCAGAAGCAAACCGTTATACGGAAGATGGTGCGGATTGGTTTATGTAAGAAGTACTATTTTAAAATGGGGGTATAAAGTTATGAGTGAAACTTTATGGAATGAACAACTAGAATTTTTACGAGCCATTCGCACTGGTTGGTGTAATAATGATTACATTGAATTCTTGGTTGAAAGAGTTTGGAAAATAAATAAGGCAGTCAACATAATAGATTTTGGATGTGGCTTTGGATATGTCGGATTGTTATTGCTACCGATATTGCCTAGCGGAAGTACATATACGGGTATTGATATTAGTGAAATTCTTTTAGAAGAAGCAAAGAATATTTTTGCAGATTCAGGATACTCGGCAAGATTTATTAAAGCAGACCTAAATGAGTATGAACCCAAGGAAAACTATGATATTGCTATATCACAAGCAGTTTTAAGGCATATACCTAATGCAAAGAACATCCTAGAAAAAATGATACAATCTGTTGTAAATGGTGGTTTAGTAATCTGTATGGAGGGAGATTTAGAAATAGAAAAGGCAGGGCAATATTTCAATGGCTTTGATTATACAGATCTTAATATGCCATATTTGCATCGGAAAATTTATAAAAAAGAATTGGAAAATGGAGGGAGGGATTATAGGTTTGGCATTAAAGCTCCTATATATATGCAAGAATTAGGTTTGCATAATGTTGGAGTTAGAATGAATGATAGTGTTAAATTTGTTAACCCATATGGAGTTAAGGATGAACATACCAAACAATATAACGCAATGACTAAAGCTTGGGGATGGAATAAGCATTTATCAGAGGATGATAGAGTAGAGTATATTAATGAACTTATAGAAAGAGGCTTAAGTAAGCAGGAAGCAGAAATGTATGTAAATGGTGAAATAAAAATTAGTGAATACGTAGTGAAACACAAGGATAGAGCTTACATAATTCAAGCACCATGTACACTCATATCATATGGAACAAAATAAGTCCAGTTATGTGCAAACTCCTACGCGGAGTTTGTGAGATTTAAACCCAAGAGAGACAATATTTATATAACCGGCACATGTCAGGTCTCGGATACCGGAAGCAGTATATGAATATAATGGCAAGGCTCTGCGGGGCACCATACATCAGATAAACCAGCTAATCACAGTCAAGTGATTTAGTAAAATAAATTTATCCTAGTAAAAGTTGCAATAGCAAAGCTAGCCTATTCAAGAATAGGCCTTGAACTAATAACATCAGTCTATGCTACTCGGCTTTAAACTCGGTTTGAGTACTTAGCATTCCGAAAATAATCCTTAGAAGCTTGTTGCAGGTGGCAACCAGTGCAACTTTAGGAGGCTTCCCTACATTTACTTTATTGGTATAATATTCATAAAGCACAGAGTTACATGGTCCCTTTGGCCGCTTTCTAACAGCGGCTGAGGCAGCCTGAAATAAAGCCTTCCTTAAGTAGGGAGTACCCCTTTTGGATATCTTGGTATTCTTCGCTCTGAAGTTACCAGACTGATAAACAGAAGGATCTAGTCCTGCATAAGCAACTAATTGCTTAGCAGTTTCAAAGTTACTAATGTCACCAATCTCTCCAAGAATGGTGGCTGCTGTTACTTCTCCTACCCCTGGGATGGATAGTAGGAGCTGGAAGTCAGGAGAGAGCTTAGCCCATTCATTGATTTGAGCCCGTATATCAATCAGGATTTCTTTGTGGGTCAGCAATGACTTTATATAGCTTTGCAGAACCCGGATATTGGACTGTTGGGCACCATCATAGGATAAGCTTTCTCTTGCAGCAGCAATAAGCATGTCCACCTTTTGGTTACACCAATCATTGGAGTGTCTAGATAGTTTAATTAGGTTAAATAGCTCTTCACGTTTGGCAGAAAGAACAGCCGCAGGTGAAGGGAAAGAGGAGATAACTCTTAGTGATGTCGGATTGCATAAATGATCAAACACAGTATCGTATTTAGGAAACACGAGGGTGAGCAAGCTTCTGAACTTTAACTGGGTTTCAGTATTCAATGCATTAAATCCATCCCACTGTCTGCAAAGGCTTCGAAGTTCTTGCACATCATGCTTTTGTTCCTTGAAGGGCATTAAGTCGTTAGTATAGTAGACCTGTGCAATACGGAAAGTATCAATAGGGTCAGTCTTAATCTTACGAATTGACTTACGCTTCTGCAAACTTGTTTGTAGAGGATTCAGCACATAGACAGAATAACCAAGGTTCACAAAATACTGTGTGACAGGTTTGTAGAAGTTTCCTGTTGCCTCTAAGACAACATCAGGTATACTGCTAGTACTGTTTTGAAGATCCTTAAGACAGCAAAGAGCAGATTTCATTCCCTCGGGAGTATGGGAGAAATCAAAAGGTTTTGTATAAGGTTTGTTGTAAGAGAGAAAGCCGGTAGCAAAGCTGGATGATTTAGATACATCAATACACAAAGCAGGATTGTTCATATAATACCTCCTTACTTTCTGGGTCTCCTCATCTGACGACCCTCAACAGGTTCGTACGGTGATGCGTGCTATAAGCACAACCAGCTCAATCGAGGTATGAGTGTCAGCAAGGTTAAAACAGTTTATGCGACGGGATCAAAGTCCCAACAAAGCCCACGTTTTTCACCCAGATTATATACTTTAAGCATACAAGAAAATGAAAAATGTTCATACCCAGATAAGCTGGTTATGAACCTAGTATACGAACAATGCCCTCACGCTGCGGCACGGCAGGTTGAAGCAAGGAGCAAGCGTGCCTTGGGTTGCCGGATGTAATTGCTTTGAAGAGGGAGCAGGGCAACCACACACACTTCACCGGGAGTGCAACTCCGCCGAGAGGACAGGCTCTAGGGTCCGGTTCAGGGACGTCGTGAGTGCGGAACCGTTAGGTGAAATGTGGTGTGGGTGCCCGCCATCCGTGGCGGGATTATATCGAGATTAGAAATATTGAGGTGCGTATGCATAAAGATGTGGATTTCCATATTCCTAAAAGCTTAGTTTTGGCGCAAGAACTCCAGAAGGGAAGAGATTATTATAACTCACGAAACCTGTATAATGATTTTTTTATTAATAATCAAAACCACTATTTGAGGTTTAAAGCTTTATTTGAAGTTGCTGATAATTGGTTTCATGAGAAAAAGTACGCAAATGCAGAAATATCATTTAGTGAGTTCATCAATTACTGTGACAAACAGCAAAACTTGACAGAACAGGAGAAAGAATGGATTAAATACTATAGACAGTTAGCCTTAAGTAGGATAAAAGAGATAAGTAAGGTTATAAGAAAGTGAATTGATGATTAATCTTTACTTTTATTATGGTAGTGATTTTAGTTTATTATGAGCAAATAGATAATATAAAGATAGTCTGTAAGTGTATATTATGGTAACTGCCATCCGTGGCAGTTTCTGAAGCTAGGGACACCAGACTCCACCTAACAACATGTTTGCGCTACGGGTTGGGGAGCAGAGGCAAGGGGTAAGCCAACCACCATCCCGAACCTAACATAAGAGCTATGTAAGATTCGAAATAGTCGCAAACACCGGGACGTTATCTGACAGGTGATGTAGGTGGAGTAGAAGAAATATATTTGCTTTTTTTAAGCATAAGATATATTGCATATAATTTAATGAACTAAGAGGGGTGATTGTTTGTGGGTTTTGGATATACTTTTGCAGCGTTAATACCTTATTTGATAACATTGGGTATTTCTATTTATGCGTTTGTACTTTTCGTTAAGCTTGCTAAGAGAGGAATTAAGGCACTTGATATATACATAGAAGAAAAAACTAAAAAAGATCTTTAATACGACTATTTCATATTATATAGATAGTAAAAGTATAATTTGGTGCGCTAGTATTGAGCGGGATAAAGGGAGAAAAGCAAACAGAGAAAGTATATTGATAAAGTGTTGTTCTGCAAGGTACAAACTCCTATGCGGAGTTTGGTAGAGATTTAAACCCGAAAGGGACAATACTTACAGAAGCGATTCAAGTAAGGTTCCGGATACCGTCAGCGGTATATTAAGATACTTAAGCAAGTCGTTGGGGACATCACCCATCAGATAACAAAGCGCTCACGCAGCGGCACGGCGGGATGTGCAGGAAGCGTGCGTGCCTTGGATTGCCGGACGCATTTGCTATGGAGCAGGAGCAGGGCAACCACATCCCTTCACCGGGAGCGAAGCTCCTCAAGGGAGACAGGCTCTGCCGGTCCGGTTCAGGGACGTCGTGAGTGCGGAACCGTTAAATGAAATTGGTCGCAAAGGCCGCCACATCGTGTGGCAGGTTGAGAGGTAAAGGCTTTAAAGCCTTCATTATAGAGTAACAGTATTAATCAGCAAGTATAATGTTAATATATCCCATGAGAGTTTTAAATTGGAGGATAACGGAATTGGCTATAAGAAATGCGACAAAAGCAATTATTGTGCGTGATGGAAAAGTATTATTAAATAAGTGTAAAGGATATCATGGAGAACTCTATTATGATATGCCGGGCGGTGGTCAACAGCAATATGAAACTATGGAAGAAGCTGTAGTTAGAGAATGTTTAGAGGAAACAGGATATTTAGTTAAAGTTGTACGCTTTGCTGCACTTGCAGAGGAAATATATGATAATACGGAAATAAGGCATAAATATGCTGACTATTCACATCGGGTACACCATATTTTTATCGTCGAATTTGTTGATGGAATATTGCATGAACCTACAGAAATAGATTTTCAACAAGAAGAATGTCAATGGATTGATATAAAAGAGATATCTCAAATTGATTTAAGACCAAGGCAGATTAAAGAGAATTTTGTAAAAATAATATCTTCTACAGTTCCGCTATATTTAGGATCGATATACATGTACTAATCAACCGAATATTATGTTGCCAATGTGTGATTGAGAGTTTAATCTGCTTTGTTCACATAGAGCGGCGCTTATTGAAAGATTACAATGCTTTGAGGGGCCGACATCCGTGTCGGCCTCTGAACAAGCGGGACGACCAACTTCACTTAACAATGCACTCACTTGGATAGCACAAGGCACACCCCTTCACCGGGTGCAAGCACCGCCAGGGAGTAGGGCCTATGGGTCCGGTTCAGTGGTGTCGTGAGTGCTGGACGTTAAGCGACATTCGACGAGATTTTCCGGGCATTCATGCCCGGCTTATATGGAGAATCTAGTATGTCTGGAGGTAAATTCAATGGAAATTGATAATGAGATAATACAATCTGAGGATGATGTTTTTACTATGCTTGATACTCTTCTTCAAAGAAGAGACGGAGAGTGGTGGAATAAATTTTACTCTGACAGAAATAAACCAGTGCCATTCTTTATTGATGCGCCTGACGAGAACTTAGTATCTTACCAGAAAAAGGGTTTGCTTGAAAAATCAAAAGTTCTTGATATTGGGTGTGGAAATGGAAGAAATTCAATATATCTAGCTAAACATGGATTTGAGGTAGACGGAATAGATTTTTCAAGCACCTCAATTGAGTGGGCTAATCAAAAAGCTAATGAGAATTCTGTAAGTGTAAAATTCATTAACCAATCCTTCTTTGACTTTGAAGCATCATGCAATAGTTATGATTTCATCTATGATAGCGGTTGTTTACACCATGTAAAACCTCATCGAAGAAATCAATATATTAAAAGAATTGTAGATTTACTTAAGCCAGAAGGATATTTCGGACTTACGGCTTTCAATCTCAAAGGTGGGGCAAATATCTCAGACTATGATGTTTACAGAGATTTTTCTATGCATGGTGGAATTGGTTTCTCAGAACATAAGCTGAGAACTATACTTTGTCCTTATTTCGATATTATTGAGATCAGAGAAATGAAAGAAATTGATGACAATAGTCTGTTTGGCAAATCATTTTGCTGGGCAGTGTTGATGAAAAATAAGAAGTAAAGGTGAGGGACGGTTGGCGTCCGTGCCAACCACTGAAGCTATGGCCGTCGAACGTCGCCTAACAATATGTTTGCGCTATGGGTTACTAGCTGTAAGTCGAGTAGAAGGTTCAGTAACCATACCCCTTCATCGGGAGCGGAGCTCCGCCAAGGAGTAAGGCGTTGATGTCCGATTCAGGGATGTCGCAAACACGGAGACGTGAGATGCAATCCCATGCGGATTTTACCGCGACATCGTGTCGCTAGGAAGAGCTATTGGGCTATCGTTAAAATCAAAATCATTTTTAGAGTAAAGATTTTATAATACATATTTGTTTGATTTAGTGAAATAGTCTCAAATTATAAATTATGAGGAGGACATTATGATTATTGACGGACATGCTCACGCTTGTGGTGAATATTATAATATTGAAAGCATTCTAAGAGTTTTAGATTCCAATAATACGGACAAAGTTGTATTGTGTCCTGGTGAAGCAAATAGTAAAAAAACTTATGGACTACCACTATTATCTGAGAAGTTTCCTAATAAAGATTTTATATTTGTGGTCAATAGAATTATTGGTTTTATTACAAAAATTAATGGTGCAGCCAAACACATTAATGAACATAATAGGTATGTGTATGAGCTTTTTCAAATGTGTCCTGATAAAATAATACAATCTTACTGGGTAAACCCTCTTGATAATGACTGTTTAACAAAGCTCAAAGATGATTACGCTAAATACAACTTTAAAATTATTAAATTGCACCAGTGCTGGCATAAGTTTGACATTTCGAACGAAAATTCTACAAAAATTATTGAGTGGGCGTTTGAACAGAGTATTCCCATATTTATTCATATTTCTACAAAAAAACAAGTACAGGCATTTATTCAAACAGCAAATAAATATTATAATAATACCTTTATAGTAGCCCATCTAATAGGGTTTGAGGACATTTATGAGCATGTGAAAAACAGCAATATTTACTATGAAGTGTCTCCTCCTCAACTAATACCAATAAACAAATTAAAAATTGCTATAAGTAAGGTGGGAGCAGAGAGATTGATATTAGGCTCAGACACACCTTATGGTAAGAATAATCTACGAATAAATATCGACTGTATTAACAGTCTTGATATAAGTGAACACGAGAAAGATTTAATTAAAGGACAAAATATGTATAAGCTTCTATTTTCTAAATGAGTATTGTGATAATGTAATATGTAAATTATTTTGTATATTAATGAGTTTTTGCTACTTGAAGTGGTAAGTTAAAGTATAGTGACACATACAAATAACTGCAAATTTAAGGCGCTACGCCCGTGCGGCTCTGGCTCTGCGGGGCATAGGACAGCATCTAACAACGGTTTCACACAAGGGCTCGAGAGTATATACATGAAGTAGGCTTCTGTAGAATGAGCATGAAGAAGAGTTCACCACAGTCCTTCACCGGGAGCGGAGCTCCGCTAGTGGGAAAGGCTCCGGGGTCCGGTTCAGTGGTGTCGTGAGTGCGAAACCGTTAGGCGACAGACTTTCTCACTTATTAGGAATGATTTAGATAATAACATTTTGGGAGGTTTATAACATGAAGAAATCACTTAAATATTTATTACTCTTAGTCATATTTGGACTTGTTGGTTGTACAAGAACGCAAACAGTTGTTGAAACCGAAATAACACCAAGAATTTCACGGTATCCATCAGCAATAGATTTTAAAGGTCTTCACGGAAAATTAGAAACCCTACCTAAATATGATGAAAATTCTAGTGATAATTGGCAATTAGATGTTAGGAGCACAGATTTATCTTTACTAGATTTACATGACAGATTAACTGACTTGTTACATGCAGATTTTGATAGTGAAACAAAATGGTCTGATAAATTACCTGAGAACTTTGACCCTATGAAGATAATGGAGTTAGGTAAAGATCCAGGCCTAAATATCAGAGAGCTGCACAAACAAGGTATTACTGGTAAAGGAGTAAGTGTTGCGATAATTGATCAGACACTACTAGTAGATCATAAAGAGTATGCTGATAGAGTAAGGTTTTATGAAGAAATAAACATCCGGAAAGATGAAGAAGCACAAATGCATGGTCCAGCTGTCACATCAATTGCTGTTGGAGAAACAGTGGGTGTTGCACCTGAGGCAGAACTTTATTATATTGCAGAGACTCATGGAACCTATAAAAAGGATGGATTTGATTGGGACTTTACATATTTAGCACAATCCATCGATAGAATTCTAGAAATTAACAAAAGCTTACCTATACATAAAAAAATAAGAGTTATATCTATTTCGGTAGGCTGGAGTCAAGATGAAAAAGGGTATAAAGAAGTTACAGAAGCGGTAGAAAGGGCAAAAAAAGAAGGCATTTTTGTAATTTCATCATCACTACAAAAAACTTATGGCCTAAAATTTTCAGGATTAGGAAGAGATAGCTTAAGTGACCCCAACAATTTTAATGATTGCAGACCTGGTTCATTTTGGATGAAGAGATATTTTGCTGGAACTATTAGCTTAGAACAAGATACACTATTGGTCCCTATGGATTCAAGGTGTACAGCGAGCCCAACTGGACAAGAGGACTATGTGTTTTACTCTCAGGGTGGGTGGAGTTGGTCCATTCCATATATTGCTGGATTATATGCGTTATCCTGCCAAGTAGATTCAAGCATTACACCAGAGGTATTTTGGAAAAAGGCACTAGAAACAGGTACAACTATTGATATTGAGAAGAATGGCAAAATATTTAAATTAGGCAAAATCGTTGATCCCGCCAAACTTATTAAAAGTTTTGAAAAAAATTAGCTAATAGAATTAGATATAATTTTTATTATCTACATGGAAAGTCCATACGAACAAAGCCCTCACGCTGCGGCACGGCGGGCTGGAGCAAGAAGCATGCGTGCTTTGGGTTGCCTGACGCATTTACTTTGAAGCGAGGGCAGGGCAACCACACCCCTTACCGGGAGCGAAGCTCCGCCAAAGGGGACAGGCTCTGGAGTCCGGTTCAGTGGTGTCGTGAGTGCGTAAACGTTCTGTGACATGTGGCGGAAAAGGTTTGGCCTATCCAAGCCTCACATTAAAACAAGGAGGGATATTTTTTGATAACAGACAAAAGTATAAGGCAAAAAAGAATGAGAGTACTTATAATATATATTTTAATATTTTTTACAGTATGGACTATTTATGAGTTGGTTTTTTCTACAAATGTTTATAGTAATAATGATGTTTTGAATATTATAGTAAAAAATAGTATTAAATATATTGTCTGGACTGTTCCTGTTTTCATACTTCTCAAATATATTTATAAAACAAATCCGATTTCATATCTAAAATTAAATAGTAATGCGATAAGAGGGCTAATATGGGGAATTGTTATTGGAATTTTTATAGTTATATACCATGTTATAAGAAATTATATTATGGGAGATGGTAAGTTTGATTTTAATATTGATATATACACATGGATACATAGAATTATTCTAATAGGTTTAACAGAAGAAATTGTATTCAGAGGATTTATATTGCAGAAACTCCAAGAGGGAATAGAATTCAAGTATGCCAATGCTATATCATCAGTTTTATTTGTACTGATACATTTTCCTAAATGGTATATGAGTGGAATACTGAGTTTTGAAAAAATTACTTACTTTATTTTATCCACAGCGTTTGTATTGGGATTTGGATTATTGCAAGGATATGTATTGAAAAGAACAAAATCTTTATGGGCATGCATGATAATTCATTCATTTAACAATCTAATTAGTACAGCTATGAAGGTTTAAGTGCTTTAAGGCGCCGCGTCCATGTGGCTCTGCCGTTGGAGCCCGCCACACATCGCAGAAATCAGCTAATCGCAGTCAAGAGGTTAAGGAAAATGAATTTTCCCAGGATAAGCTTTCTCTTGCAGCAGCGATAAGCATGTCCACCTTTTGGTTACACTAATCATTGGAGTGTTTAGATAGTTTAATTAAGCTAAAGAGCTCTTCACGTTTGGCAGAAAGAACAGCCTCAGGTGAAGGGAACGAAGAAATCACCCTTAGGGATGTTGGATTGCACAAGTGATCAAACACAGTATCGTATCTTGGAAATATCAGGGTGAATAGGCTTCTGAACTTCAATTGGGTTTCAGTATGCAATGTGTTAAATCCATCCCACTGTCTGCAAAGGCTCCGTAGTTCTTGCACATCATGCTTCTGCTCCTTGAAGGGTTTTAAATCATTAGTGTAATAGACCTGTGCAATACGGTAAGTATCAATGGGGTCAGACTTAATCTTACGGATTGATTTGCGCTTCTGCATACTGGTTTGGAGAGGGTTAAGCACATATACACTCTTTCTTAAAACAGCATAATTAACTATTGAATAAAACTAGTATAATTCTTATTTGGACTAATAATCTTATTTAGTATTATCTACTAGTAGAATCCTAGGAAATAGATATTAGCTTCTATGCTGTTTGAACCTGATAAGTTGACTGAAAGCGATATAGGCAAGTTATCGAAGATCTTCTAATGTAAAAGTATGTCAATATGAACTAAATCATAATCCTAGATAGGGAGCGAAATATTCTTAAATGAGAGGTAAGAATGAGATATGATTAATAAAGCAAAAGTATTAATTGGAGCGATTATTTTATCTTTGATTTCTTTAGGATGGATTATTGGGGATGTATTCTTGTCTGACTATGGAGTATTGATATATTTTGGCTTAGTTGCAGCCATATTATTTTTAATAGTTATAATTAATTTTAAATCGAAGAAGGTGTAATATAGACTTCCTTTTTATAATTGCTGAACAAGAGCCATTTCATAAGAACTTATTTATTGTATATTATACGACTTTAGGGGGAAAGCATATGAGCAAAAAACTTTTATATATTAAACTAGGACATACAATAATATGGATTTTTTACGTTTTTGTAATTTTTTATGTTTTATATTCAGGGATATATAACAAGATAGATATTTATACGTGGGTAGCTATTGGTTTAGTAATTTTTGAGGGAATAGTCTTGATGATTTTTAAAGGTAAATGCCCTTTTACTATTTTAGGATATAAATATACCGAGAATCCTGAAGTTGGTTTTGACATATTTTTGCCGAAATGGTTAGCAAAGAATAATAAAGCAATATTTACAACAATATTTATTATTGGAATAATTACGATTGTTTACAGAGAAGCGAAGATATGATTTGGGAGGAATAAAATTGGATAATATACATAGATTGAAAGAAGTTCACTTAAAAAGCTGTACAGAATTATACATGAAAGTATTTAATGCAGAGCCATGGAATGATGAATGGACTACGGAATCCGCATATAACAGACTTAACGACATACTCATATCGCCAAATTTTATTGGTGTTTATTATGAGAAAGATAATGAAATAAAAGCTGCAGTATTTGGCAACTGTGAACATTGGTTTGAAGGCATGCATTACGATTTGAAGGAAATGTTTGTCTCAACAGAATTGCAAGGAAGAGGTATCGGAAGCAAACTGCTGAAATACTTGGAAGAACGATTGAAAAAACTAGGAGTAATTACGATATTGCTTTTTACATCAAAAGAGAATAGAACGAGTTACTTTTATGAGAAAAGTGGCTTTAGTGAGCTTGAGGATATGACTATGATGGCTAAAGATATTTAGTGATATTGTACGGGGGGTGCTAGATTGAAAATATTAAAGACATGCTTTGAGTTTTTATGGAAGGGTTTGGTGATAGGATTTCTAAATTTAGTAACTCTAACGATAGTTGGTGGAGTTCTTACAAGCCTTGGAGTGAAATTCCCTGAGGTAAAAGGTGATTTCAGTTTTATCTTATATATCATGTTTTTATCCGGATTTATTATTTCAATTATTGGTGGAATAATTGTTAAGCAGCTGCACTTACCGAAATCAAAGGTCTTCGTTGCTCTATTTCTAATGTTTTTTTTGAATGTTGTTACACAGATGCTGGAGGCATTGTTCTTTGCTCCTGGGTTAGTGAGTTGGGAAACTGCGCCAGCGATATTTGGACAACAATCTATAATGTATCTTTTTATAAGCGCTGGAATTACATTGTTATTTAGATATAATGGGGAAACAGAACAAGCTGGAAAAAGGCAAAAGAGGAGTTGGCGCGGATGGCTCGGGAGAATACTTGTGAGTTCTGGCAGTTATGTGCTGTTTTATTTTATTTTCGGAAGTATCAATGCAGCGTTGATTACTGGAGATTATTATAGGTCTGAAATTAGCGGACTGCATCTACCAAGTACACTTGAAATATTAATGCTGGAACCTATCCGCGCAGCTTTGCTGGTTTTATCTGTTATACCACTTATAATGTATTTGAGAGTATCAAAGAAAAAATGCGCGGCAATAGTGGGGATGGTACTTTTTATTTTAGGTGGATTACTTCCTATGCTCCAGCAATTAAATACTTTACCAACAGCAGTTGCAGTAAGCAGTATTTTCGAAATGTTTTTTCAGTTCTTTTTAACTGGAGTAGTTATAACTTATATTTTCCTATATGAAAAGCCTACTATTCAGGAATCACCTTCTGTGTCAGATGCTGAAAAAGGTAATGGATCAGGTTTAAACTAATCCATTACCTTTATTTTTATTACAACTATACGTTAAATCTAAAGTTTACGACGTCGCCATCTTTCATGATGTATTCTTTACCTTCAATCCTCACAAGTCCTTTTTCCTTAGCAGATGTCATGCTGCCACCATGAGCCATTAGATCATCATAAGCTATTATCTCGGCACGGATGAAGCCTCTTTCTATATCAGAGTGAATTTTACCGGCTGCTTGAGGCGCCGGGGTACCGGCTTTTATGGTCCATGCTCTTGACTCCATAGGTCCTGCAGTCAAAAAGCTTATAAGTCCCAGCAGCTTGTAGCTTGCCTGTACTAATTTATCGAGGCCTGATTTATCAAGTCCCAGATCATTAAGGAATTCGATTCTTTCTTCCTCTGGCAACTGTGATATCTCTTCTTCTATCTGCGCAGAAACAACAACCACTTCAGCATCTTCTGTAGACGCAAATTTTCTTACACTTGCTACATGAGGGTTTGAGTTGCCATCATTGGCCAAATCTTCTTCAGCTACATTGGCGACATAAATAATTGGCTTTGAGCTTAGGAGATTGAAGGATTTAACAAGCTCTTTCTGCTCATCGGACAGGTCCAATGTTCTAATTGATTTACCTTCGCCCATCACTGCCATTGCATTTTGAATTAATTCAACCTCAGCAGCTAAAGTTTTATCTCCCTTTGCGGCTTTCTGAGATCTTTGAAGTCTTCTTTCAAGCAGCTCAATATCGGAGAATATTAACTCAAAATTTATCGTTTCGATATCTCTAAGAGGATTTACGCTTCCATCTACATGGACAATGTCTCCATCTTCGAAACACCTGACAACATGCACGATAGCTTCAACTTCGCGGATATGTGAAAGAAACTTATTTCCCAGTCCCTCTCCTTTACTTGCACCTTTTACTAGTCCTGCTATATCATAGAATTCAATAGCAGTTGGGACTATTTTCTTTGATGCATATATCTCAGCTAGTTTTGTCAGTCTTTCGTCAGGTACTGCAACTACACCTACGTTTGGCTCAATTGTACAGAATGGGTAATTGGCAGATTCTGCTCCAGCTTGGGTAATAGCGTTAAAGAGTGTGCTTTTTCCTACATTTGGTAGACCTACAATTCCAAGTTTCATTTAATTTGTCCTTTCTATAATAAAAAGTATTACTTTGATAGTCTAAACGGCTTAAAACTAATATTGCCACAAAATAAAATTATATTATAGATGAGGGATAAGTGCAACTTTTGTATTGCAAATTTATTTCATAATATTCAGAAAGACATATAAAGGGGGTGAACATATGGAAGGAATTTACTGTAATATATAGAATTATAGTCTTATATGAATATTAATACAGGGAGGAAGTGTGAGGATGAAAACAGTAAACTTGAAAGATGGAAGGAAAATAACTATTCGGAATGCTTCGAAGTCCGATGCTGCATCAATGCTAAAGTTTATAGATATTATTTGCAGGGAGACTGCTTATCTTACTTTTGGTGAGGGCGAATTTCAAATGTCTATTGAAGAAGAGGAAAATTTGATTGAAAGTAAAAGTAAAACTGACAATGCTCTATTCTTAGTTGCTGAGATCAATGACGAAATTGTTGGGAACTTGAGCTTTAGTGCTGGAATGCGAAAGAGATTAAGACATGTTGGAGAGTTTGGAGTTAGTGTCAGAGGCGATCATTGGGGACTTGGAATCGGGAGGGCATTAATTGAATATTTGATTGATTGGGCTGGAACGACTGGTATAGTAAGAAAGATCAACCTAAGGGTAAGAACGGATAATGAGAAGGCAATCAAACTCTATAAGAGTCTTGGTTTTGAAGTGGAAGGAAGATTATTAAGAGATCTTATGATTGATAACAAGTTTTTTGATAGTTACCAAATGGGACTAAAGTTAGATTAACAGGGAGATATCTATGAATTGCTATGAGATGAAGAACTGCTGTTTTAACGGCACCAATCCACAGGGATCAAAATGTCCTCCGCATCAGATGCAAATAGGCTGTTGGGAGTATGATTGGTTAAGCTTTTATACTATTATGCTAGAATGTGAAGAGAAATACAAATGGCGCGATATCATGTTGGAAAAGTGTCCTGAATGTGTTGTTTACTGTCTGCATAAACATGAAATAGATAGAATACTTGAAGGGTTAAAGAATTCGCAGTAACAATTAGCAAATAAGTGAGGAAATTAAATGATTAGATTTTTAAAAGCATCGGAAGAGGATGCAGAATCGTTGGTAAAAATTCAGATTAGAGCCTTTTCTATAGATGTTGATTTTTGTGGAGAAGGACCTCCTGGTTATGACTCAGTTGAAAGACAAATCGAATTAATGGGAAGTCATATTTACTATAAGATAGTTGATGAGGATAAACTCATTGGAGGTTTTTATATACACTCCAAACAAAATGGGTATTACGAAATCATAAGACTATTTGTTGAACCGACCTATCAAGGTAAGGGGATAGGCTGCATGGCTTTGAAGTATATTGAAGAGTTGTTTGATGATTTAGGGCTGCTTGAATTGGAGGCATCAGACTTCAGAAAGGATAACCATGCTTTTTATAAGAGCAGGGGATATGTGAAGGTCGGAGAGAAAGAGTATTCTGAGGGTGGTTTTTCTTACATATACCAGAAGATTTTCTGATCTTTAAGTACAACATCAGGGAAAAGGGGCAAATTAAAATGGAATTAAGATATGCGACATTGAATGATTTACAGGGTGTCTATAAGCTGATTTGTGAGCTAGAAATGACAGGGATGCCAATTATAGAATTTGAGAGCATATATTCGCAGAACATAAATAGGAATGATGTTCACTATTTAGTCGTTGAGGAGAAGGGTGAATTAATTGCTTTTGCAAGTATGCATATACAAAGTCTTTTACATCATTCTGCAGATGTCGCTGAGATTCAAGAGTTGATTATTCAAAATGACTTCAGGGGCAAAGGCACTGGTTCGAAGCTAATAGATAAATTGGTTGAAATAAGTAAAGAAAAGAAATGTGAGCTTATAGAAGTATCCTGTAATAGAAAGAGAATAGATTCACATGAATTTTATGAACATAATGGTTTCAGTAAAAGCCATTATAAATTTACTTTACGCTGAATATCTTAGGAATAATGCAGCAAATACTTAACAAATCCTTGGAGCATGCTTGCTACGGTTATATAAAGTATTTGTATAATAACCGGGAGAGCTTGAAAGTGATGCATCCATGGACTGAAGAGGCATATATTTACTTAACCCAAAAGCTCACAGGTGTTTGATTTTTAAACATAAAAAAAGCCTCCGATATAGGGAGGCCATAAAATCTTTGTATTTTACTTGGCTGGTTTTGTTTTCACAGGCTTTCTATAAATAAGGCTTTCAAAAAAATCCCTAGGGGTCATAGTTTTACCTTTTTTATGCTTTAAATCTACAGCCGCAATATTACTTAAATACATTCCATTTCCTTTAGAAACGATTTTTACCTTATCAACTGTCATAAAAACACCTGCCTTAATAAGAATTATATCACCACAGTTTAGTATACGCAATTGAAAAAATTATAGAGACCAGCAAGACTTTTCTTATAGTTATTCGTTATTTTATGAGCATATGTTAATTGTATCTTTCTTTCATTATTTGTCTTTTTACTCCAAGTAAAACTTTGGTCTATGCAATTTATACTAATGACAAATACCACTTTTGAATCTGATTCATTTTTCTTAATAGGTATATTTATTCTATATATTATGTTTTGCTTTGACCAATTCAAGATATTGGCAGGCAGACCCTTGTACTCAGCATCATTAATTTCTGCAAAGTTGATTGTGTTTCCAGCTTGCAGCAATACCGTTTTTCCTGTACTTGTATTCCTATAATCTTTAATAATCCCATCCCAATTCGGTTCGGATAGTATTCCAGGCATTCCGGAATGACCGATTCTTACAACTTTCCAAATTATTTTGTCCCAGAATACTCTTTTCACAAAGAATAAAGATATGAATAAATCATTTCCATAGTATTTTTTGTGCTCAAGAAATTCTTTTCTAATGTCATCTAGCAAATTCTGTATTTCTTCGTTGATAAACTCATTGGCATAAGAAATATGATGCTCCATCTTTTTAATCTTTAGGACTTTAAAAATCAAGAAAGATATTGAGGTGCCTGTGCAATATAGTATTATTGCTGCTGTTATCGTTAGCTCGTCCAGTCTGGTCAATGCTTTAATACTATTCATGATAGCGCTACTGCCTATAAGAGTAGGCAGAACAAAAGCCAACATTGTACCTAGAAAGGATATTATATAATATTTCTGCAGTTTCTGCATCAGAAGGCCTAGTACCAGTGCCACAACGCATATAACAAAGCTAAGCATATCTCTTACCTCCGCAAAACACTTGCTTATATTATACCATAAAATGGGATAATATGAAAAGTTTTGTAGGATTAACTAATTTATCTGTAGTACATTATATGGTATAATTATCCACAAGTGTCAGGAGTCTAACATGAAATGAGGACAAGAAATGAAAAAAATTCAAGCATATGTTGAGAAACTTAAAAGCATGGAAAACTGGGATGAGTATTTAAAGCAGGAGTCTGGGTTGCCTGGCCCGCGCGGGAATCTCGAATTAATATACGCTGTTGCAGAGGTAGGAAATGAAGAACAGTTCTTGCACCTGATAAGCTTTACACCTGAATTAGCTCCGGTCAATTCGCAAGAAGAGTTTTTATCAGCATGTGGCACGGTGGGTTTGGGCAGGCTTGTTGCTGAAGGAAAGTCAAAGTATTTAGGACTATTACGTTCATTTGCCTCTGATCCAAGGTGGAGAACTCGCGAGGGTGTTGCAATGGCATTGCAAATATATGGTGAAGAGCATATGGATGAATTAATAAATGAGATGAAGGATTGGGCAGAGGGAAGCTATTATGAAAAAAGAGCTGCAGCGGCGGCACTCTGTGAGCCGAAGCTATTAAATCAAAAAGGGCAGGTTTTCAATGTGCTTCAAATACTTGATACGATTACAAAGTCGATTGTTAATGTGGAGAATACAAAAGATGAGGGGTTTGTGGCCTTGAAGAAGGGTCTGGCGTATTGCTGGAGTGTGGCAATAGTCTATAATTTTGATGAAGGTAAGAAGATGTTCGAAAGATGGATTGGCTGTCAAGACAAGGATATTAATTGGATAGTCAGGGAGAACCTTAAAAAAGATCGTTTGAGAAGGATAGATGAAGCTTGGGTTGAAGAATGCAAGCGAAAGAATGAATTAAAGAAATGAGATAATTCAATGGTAAAGTATAAAAGAACTGCAAAGGTATGTTTGCTGACATTTATTTCAGTATTGTTGCTTTTAAGTACTCTAGGTTGTGTTGAGGAGGATAAAGAAATTTCTACACCTGTTAATAATCCAGTAAATACTGAAAAAACTGAGAGTAACATTGAAGGACTGAAAAAAGAAGCTGCTAAGTTAGAAAAGCAAATAGAAAAAGCAAGTGAAATAAAGACCAATGATACTGTACTTTCCGACGAAGAAAAACAAAAAGAGCTGAAAAGGCTGGAAGATATGGAGGCAAAGCTGCTTGAGCAAAGTAAAGAAATTGAAGAGAAGATAAAAGAGCTTCAGAAAAAGGGTAATTAGAAAGCAATGGGCAATAGAAAAGGATTAATTATTCAGAAGCTGATCCCTTTAAGAGGTGATGAGAAATGGACAAGTCTAATACAAAGATATTAATTGTGGGTGCAGGCGTTATAGGCAGTATATATGCTGTGAAATTATCAAAGGTTGGTTATTCAGTGACGATGTATGCCCGTTCCAGAAGATTGGATGAGCTTCAAGAAAATGGTCTTGTTTTTCAGAATACTAATACTAATAGAGTGGAGAAGGCTGATGTCAAAATTATTAGTACACTTTCTGATGAGGATTTCTATGATTTTATCTTTGTCACAGTCCGATATGAACAGATTGAAGCTGCCCTGTCAGATATAAAGAGTAATTGCAGCCAGAACATAATCACTTTGGTGAATAATCCTTTTGGTTATGACAAATGGGAAGGAATAGTCGGGAAGGGCAGAATAATACCGGCTTTTCCAGGTGCTGGAGGCAAGATTGAAAGTGGAGTATTGTGTTATAAGATAACTACAAGGCTTGTTCAGTCCACAACAATTGGAGAGCTCTCAAGTGGGAGAAGCCCTAGGGTGATGAGACTATACAAGTTACTAAAATCCAGTGATTTTCCTGTCAGCATCTGCAATGATATGGATGCATGGCAGAAGTCGCATCTTGCAATGGTTATACCCATGGCAAATTCTATATATTTTGATGGGGGAAATAATTATACTACAGCTCAGAATAAAGAAGCTATACATAACATGAGCTTGTCATTAAAAGAGAATTTTGTTTTTCTAAAAGCTTCCGGTATTGCAGTTACTCCTTTTAAGTTGAATGTTTTCAGATTCTGTCCTGTATGGATTTTGAATATCATACTTAAGCAGCTATATAGAACGAAGTTTTCTGAGATACTGATTAGTAATCATGCTTTAAACGCTAAGCAGGAGATGGGTTTGCTAAGTAATGAATTTGCTGAGTTAGCTCGTAGTAAGGGTTTTTATTTGAGATACCTAAAAAAGCAGTCACATTCATTATAGTAGTGTAGGAGTGAGGAGGAGAGCATGGAACACAAGATTCGTTGGTCTATAGAGCAGGATGCAAAAGATTTAGGACTTATTCATTCACAGGCTTGGAGGGTTGAATACAAGAATATTATTCCTGATGAGATTCTGGACAAATATACTCCATCCAGGCGAGAAGAGCATTTCAAGAATGCAATTATATATAAAACTGAGGAAACTGCAGTTATTGAATCAAGTGGAAAGGTAATTGGCTTTATCACTTTAGGTCGAAGCAGGGACAGTGACTCAACCTCTGAATGTGGTGAGGTATGGGGGATATACATATCGCCTGACTATTGGCGAAGGGGTTTTGGTACAATACTGCTTAATTGGGGTCTAAGAGAACTTGGCTTAAGGGGCTTTATAAAAGTGACGCTCTGGGTTTTAGAAGATAACAAGAATGCACGAAGTTTTTATGAAAAGCAGGGGTTTAAGTTCGATGGGACTGTAAAAGAAATTGAAATAGGCAAACAGTTAAATGAGGTCAGATATGTAAAAGACTATGATGGTGGGCACCAAATATAATAATTAGTTACTAAGTGTCATACGAAGCAAAGGAGAAGAGATAATGAATCAGAAACAAATGATTGAAGAAATAAGCAATCTTGTTGAAGAGACGTGTAAAATGGATACAAATAAGTTTGGGTATGGTATATGGAGCCATCATATAGTATATGTTGTGCAATATGCAAAACAGCTAGCTGCAATGTTGGGTGCTGATTGTGAAGTGGTAGAAATTGCGGCTCTGCTGCATGATTATGCTGGTATAAAGGACAGTTCTTTGGCTGAAAAGCATCAACTTCATGGAGCAACTGAAGCAGAAAGGATTCTCGGAAAATATGATTACTCCCCAGAAAAGATTGAGCAGGTTAAGCGTTGTATTTTGTTTCACAGAGGCAGCATATTATCTGAAAGAAGAAGCCCTGAAGGAGAATGCGTTGCTAGTGCAGATGCGATGTCTCATATAGATCAAGTTGCATCGCTTTTATATTTAGCTTATACCAAACATTGCATGACTATTGATGAAGGTAAAGCGTGGGTGTTAAGCAAGCTTGAAAGAAGTTGGAATAAGCTATGTCCTGAAGCAAGAGAAATAATACGTGAAGACTATTTATGCGCAAAGAAAATTCTTGAGTGATTTAGTTACATAGAGGGGGCTATAACTGTGAGAATAGCAGTAATATCAGATATACATGGCAATAGTGCGGCTTTAGCAGCAGTTATGCAGGATATGCAACAGCAAAAAATAGAGAGTATTATATTTCTTGGGGATTTGGTTATGGTTGGGCCTGAGCCCAAGCTTGTTATTAATGCTCTTCAAGAAATGAATCCTATGTGTTGGGTAAAAGGGAATACTGATGTTTGGCTTGAAGAGATGTCTGGTGATTGGAAGCCAAGCACTGAGAAAGAGATGGAGTTGTATGAATATTACAGGTATGCAAGTAGTTGGCTTAATGAAGAAGAAGTTGCACTGATTATAGGAAAACCTTATACAGAGGTAATCAAGATAATAGATAAGAGTATTCTATGTGTACATGGTTCACCGAGAGCGATAAATGAAACTATGGATTATAGAACTCCGATGGAGGATCTCGTTCAAATACTTGAAGGAGTTGAAGAAGATATTGTAGTCTGTGGACACTCACATGTACCATATTTTGAAGTGATAAATGGCAAGTATCTATTTAATGCAGGCAGTGTTGGAAAGCCACTAGATGGTGATAATAGGGCTACTTACGGGATTCTAAGCATACAATCAGGGGCTTTACCTGAGTTTGAAATAAGACGAGTTAATTATCAGATATCAGAAGCTTTGAAACTAGCAAAAGATAGGAATTTTCCGTTCCCAGAGAAATATATGAATATTCTTATTAGTGGGTTATTATAGCGTTGTAATATAAAAAGCTATATTCTCTAGTCTGGTTAATAGAGTAAATAAATAATAGGGAGGCGGGAATATGCTTACCATTGAAAGGCTGTTATTATTTGAAAAGGATGATTTGCAGGAAGCATCAAAAACAATTAGTGGAGATGACCTGTAGCAATTGGTGAACTCGCTATCAGAAAAGGATGACACAATAAGATATCATTACTTTCTTCTGCTTCAGCATCGCTCAAAAGACTTTGGAGATGTATATCCATATTGGGATATATTCTGCGAAAAGCTTAAAAGCGAAAACTCATATCAAAGAAGTCTAGGGTTAATGCTTATTGCTGCTAATGCAAAGTGGGATATTGATAATAAAATTGACTATGTTATTGATGAGTATTTATCACTCGTATATGATGAAAAGCCTATAACTATACGCCAATGTATTCAGGCTTTAAGTGGGATAGTTCCCTACAAGAGCCACTTGAATATGAAGATTGCTAATAAACTGATGTCTATTAGCATCTCAGATATAAAAGCAACAATGCAGAAACTCATATTGATTGATATACTAGAAGCTCTTGCGATGATTCGAAAGTATCAGACCAATAATGAGATAGAAAGTTACATACTTAATGCTCTTTCAGGCGGTGTACTTGATAAAAAGGCAGTAAATCAGGTTGAGGCAATGCTTCGGCTGGCTTGACTAATACAAAGAAATGGAGTGTTAATTGTGAAGCTGAACATAGATCATTTGAATAGATATGTCTCTAAAATAGAGAAGTTCATTGAATTCTATCATAATGTACTTGGCTATGAGCTCATTGACAGAGGAAAAAAGGAAAACGGAATGAATTACGCAATTCTTAAGGGCTTCAATCACGAGTTGTTTATTTCGGAAAAAGAAAGCTTTGAGGCGAATAGTGAAAATTTTAGGCATATAGGATATTCGGTAGATAATGTCGATGAGCTGCTTAATGAATTTAAGAAAAAAGGTTATGTGGAGGAAAATTTACAAATTATTATAAAGCAGTTTTCCAGGCAGTTCTATATAAAAGATCCTGATGGATTCGAGATAGATATGATACAGTGGACTGACAAGGACGGCTTTTATGAGCATATGAAAGCTAAAAAGATAAAATAAACTGATTATTAGTAAAAGGAGGGTTCTCTTGTTTTATATATTTTTACTTTGTGTTCCCTTCATAGGAATTGCAATTGCAAGAAATAAAAATGATGAATATATAAAGCAGTCAGCTTTTACTGTAATTATTATAGCTGCACTTAACTGTATTGCACTAGCTTATAGAGCATCATTTTTCTCAGGCGGAGGTAATTCTAAGACATTATATTTGGGTGTAATTAAGCTTACACATAACCAGATGAATATGTTGTTTGATATTTCATTAGTTGTTGCGCTAATTGGCTTAATTACATACCTTTACTCCGATACAGAAAGGTAAAGCTTTATTATTTAAGTATCGTGTAGTGATACTGAGAGGCTATTATAAACGATAGAGCATAAGGAGAAAATGCATGGAGTTATGGGATGTTCTGGATGAAGATGGCAATTTAACCGGAAAGACTATCGAAAGAGGTCAGTCGTTGAAGGATGGAGAGTACCATTTGGTAGTAAATATCTGGATTAAGAATAGCAAGGGTGAATATTTAATACAGAAAAGGTCAGAAAAGGTTGAACGATGGCCTGGTATCTGGGCTGCGACGGGTGGATCAGCAATTAAAGGGGAAAACAGCTCGAACGCCGCATTAAGAGAAGTAAAAGAAGAGCTGGGCATAAGCTTCAAGCCGGATATGCTGGAGAGAGTAATTAGGGTTAAACGAAAAAATGTCATATCCGATTTATGGCTGGCATGCCATGACGTCGATCTGAAAGATATCAGAATGCAAAAGGAAGAAGTTAGTGAAGTGAAGTATGCCGGTATGAGAGAAATATTCGAAATGATGGCTAGTAATGAGTTCTTCAATTATGGACAGGATTATATGAGTTTACTTTATTAAAATATTGAGGGGGTTATATTATGAATTTACAGAACTTTAGAGTAGAAGAGTTGAAAGAGTTCTTGGTGGAAGCCAAGAAGAGTACTTATGCAGGAGATGGACAGATTATAGCGCCATCAAGACTGGGTTCGAAAGATTTACCCTATAAGAAAGGCGACTACTATTACCTTGACAGCTATTTAGGCAGCATTAACTTCATAGGTGAAGAAGCAGTGTGGTACAGGGATACTCCCATTTGGGGAATGAATTACTATGGTGAAATGCTGGTGGAGAATATACCTGATGGTTTTTCAAAGTGTCTTAAAGGGGCACTGCTCATGTTGCCTCTGGATAGTCCATTTAGAGGGCCACATGTCTATCAATCAAATGAATACAGATATGAATGCGTCTGGAAAGGGGATATGAGCAGCTTTTGTGGAGAGGAATTCATATATCTGGAAGATAATCTGATATATGAATTGAAGTTTCATGGAGGGTATATAAAATAGAAGGTGCTGCTAAAAGAAAAACCGTATTTGATTGGAGGCATAATGCTATAGACCGTGTTGATAAGAGGAACAGACTTGATGAAGAGGTATTTACATACAAAATAAACAAGGATAATAAAGTGTTTATATTCTGGAACGGAAAACAAATCATGATATTAAAAGGCAGCGAGAGCGAGAAGTTCATGAAAAGAATAAATACTGCTGACCACAAAGAAGCCCAGCTTATCATGGCAAAGTTTACAGGAAACTTCAAGCATGGGAATGAGTAATAATCAACACTTATAATATTCCGTTATGTACTTCAAGAACACTGAATTGACCGGCGAAAGAGGTCTATTCTTATGTGTAACAATATAAAATGATCTCTTCAAGTCAAAGTCTTCGATATCGAAGGCTTTTATTTGGTCGAACCTTACATAGTCTTCAATACTTATGTAAGACATTATGGATACTCCCAATCCATGGCTCACAGCCTGTTTAATAGCATCGATGCTGTTGAACTGGGCAGCAATCTTGATGGAGGTGGAATTTATCCCATGCTTCATAAATATCCTTTCAAATTCTTGTCTTGTACCCGAGCCGGATTCCCGATATATGAAGTTTTCATTTTGGATAGCATCAAAGGGCACTGTATTTGAAGTTATTGCACTGTATTTTTTATTACAAGGCGTAGCTAATACCAGTCTGTCCTCCACCAGCTTGTGATATTCAAGCTTACTGTTTTCAATAATTGTGCCAACCATTCCAAGCTCATATTTTTTTTCGAGAAGCTCATTAATAACCTGCTTTGAATCAAATTGATCAGCAGCAAAGCTAATATTATTGTATATATTTCTAAAGCCTATCATAAGCCTTGGAAGAAGGTACTCAGCTGGCACTGTGGATGCAGCTATTTCAACCTTTCCTTCAATTTTCTTTGAAAACTCGTTAAGCGTGAATAAAGCATTGTCCCTAATATTGATAAGATTATTGGCATAATCATAGAAAATATTGCCTGCGGTTGTTGGCTCGACTTCTTTACCGGAGCGATCTATCAGCTTAATTCCCAGTTCTTTTTCCAAGGTGCTTATATGGGAGCTTACTGTGGGCTGGGTTAGATATATAGCGTCTGCTGCTCTGGAAAAACTCCTATATCGAACCACATATACAAAAGCTTCAATTTGTCTAAAGTCCATAGTTATACCTCCTTATAGGCAAATGAATTTATAATATCAATCCATGAAATGCTAATGATAATATATATTTGAAGTTTTAACCAAGATATAATATAATTTTAGACGATATGGAGAGTGAATGCAATGAACGATTATTATATTGCTGTTTTCGACTCAACTCACTATGCACTGCATTTTGAGAAGGTCGTAAGAGGAAGCGGCTTCACAATAAACATTATGCCTGTTCCCCGGGAAATAACTGCAAGCTGTGGAATTTCTGCAAAGCTGGAAGTTGTTGAAGTTGAAAAGATAAAGGAACTTGCTGTCAAAGAAAATCTAAAAGTAGCCGGATATTATCATGTAGAAGCACAAAATGGAAAGAAAACATACCATAAGAGCATTTAATTGTTTTTATGGTATGTTTTTTTGCTTATAGCAGGCTTTACATATTAGGTGAATAGAATTAAACTGGGAATGGTGTTATTTTGTTGAGGTGTTTTGAAAGGGAGGTAAAGATGAGTAGAAAAGGAAGAATTATCAGAGCAATAGTAATATTAGTTTGTCTGATTGCAGCTGCCGGATATGGCTTTACATACTATTTTCTGAACAGTATAAGTGTTAAAGGGGGTGCGGAAGGATATCCCGTGCCGGAGAAACGAGTCAATGTTGTAGTTATGGGTATAGCTAATGGACTCGCAGATTCAATTATGCTCTGCAGCTTTGACCCCAAGGGCGGGGCACTAGATGTGGTTTCGATACCAAGGGATACTTATGTAGAACGGAAGGGACATAATACTTCTGCCAACAATAAAATAAATTCATCCTATGGCAGAGGCGGAGCCGATAATGTGGTTGAAAGCGTGGAAACGCTTACTGGAGTACCGGTGCATTATTATGTTAAAGTTGATTATAAGGCTGTCAAAGCAATAGTAGATGCTATAGGCGGCATTAAAGTTACAGTTCCAATGAACATGAATTATGATGATCCTGTCGATGGACTCCATATACATTTCGAAAAAGGCCAGGAAGTGAGCAAGGGAGAAGATATAATAAGGCTCTTGAGATATCGTAAGAACAATAAGGGGGGCGGCTATAAGGAAGGCGATCTGGGAAGGGTAAAGATGCAGCAGGAGATAGTCAAGCTTGGCGTTGAGAAGGTTCTAAAAGGGAACCTGGTGGCAAACTTCCTGAAGCTGCAGGGACCTATCACTGAGTATGTAAATACAAATATGTCGCCAAAACAGATGATGTTTTATATAACTAAAGCTCAGAAGATAAAGGAAGAGAATATCAGCTTCCAGACAATCCCCGGCAGGGCGGACTCAATAAACCATTTGTCCTTCTATGTTGTGAATAAGGACAAAATGAACGAACTGCTAAAGCCAATAATTGAGGAATAATTTGACACATTATAGTTGTTTAAATATACTGAAATTGACACATTAGTACAAAGGGGGTTATACGATTGTTCAAAAGTCTCACGGAGGCTAAAAAGTTTTGTGATTCAAGGGGTATAAAGATTGTAGATTTTAAAATTACCGATTTGGCAGGGAGATGGCATCACCTTTCTATACCAGTGGAACGGTTTAGTGAGAAGATTTTTGAGGATGGCATAGGCTTTGACGGTTCCAGCTATGGGTTTGTTACAGTTGAAAAAAGTGATATGGTTTTCATACCGGATTTGAGCTCTGCTTTTGTAGATCCTTTCTGCGAAGTGCCTACCCTTAGCATGATAGGCGATATACACACCTTGGAAGATGGAATCAAAAGGTATGAGGGAGATCCAAGATATATTGCCGAAAAGGCAGAAAAGTTCATGGCTTCAACTGGTATTGCAGATGAGAATATAATTGGTCCTGAGTTTGAATTTTATTTATTTGATCAGATAGCCTTCGAAAGCACACCAAGTCATCAGGAAGTTACTATTGATTCTAAGCAGGCTGAATGGAATACCAATGCATTATACGAAAACAACCTGGGTTATAAGGCAAGACATAAGGGCGGATATCATCTGGCACTTCCCTCTGATATCAGCAATGACTTGAGAAGCAAGATGACTATTATGCTTGAGGAGCTGGGGATGCCTATAAAGTACCACCACCATGAGGTGGGAGGGCCAGGGCAGCACGAGCTGGAAGTTGAACCAGGCAAAATGAAGGATATGGCAGACAAAACCTATCTGCTCAAATATGTAGTTAAAAATATGGCAATTCAAAACGGCAAAAGTGCCACTTTCATGCCTAAGCCTATGTATGGTGAAGCAGGAAGTGGGATGCACGTACATATGTGGTTGTACAAGGATGGAAAGCCATTATTCTATGATAAGAACGGATATTCAGGTCTCAGCCAGACAGCTTTATACTTTATCGGGGGACTGCTGAAGCATTCACCGGCATTATTAGGCTTTACAAGTCCTAGTACAAACTCATACAAGAGGTTGGTTCCGGGCTATGAAGCACCAGTAAGCATTTGCTTTGCAACCTCCAACAGGAGTGCTGTAATAAGGATTCCTGGGTATGGAAACAAGCCTGAGAGTAAAAGGTTTGAATTCAGATCTTCAGACGCGACCTGCAATCCGTACCTTGCTTACTCGGCTTTACTGATGGCAGGCTTGGATGGGATAATCAACAAGATTGATCCTGTAAAGGAAGGCTTTGGTCCATATGACGTAAATATATTCGAGCTTAGCGAAGAGGAAAGGAAGAAAATAAAAGGTCTTCCAAAGAACCTTGAGGAAGCTATGGAAGCATTAATGAAAGACAACGAATTCCTTATAAAAGGCGGAGTTTTCACAAAAGAGATGATAGCTGCATGGGTAAAGAACAAGTTGGAGAAGGAGCATAAGAAGATAAGCATAATTCCACATCCAGCTGAGTTTGAGCTATATTACGACTTATAGGCAAGTGTGAAATATTATTTATATATGAGAATATAATATAAATGAGGAGTGATTGTATGCAGGAATCTGTGAAAAGAACAATAGAGGCTTTGGGAAAAAACGGTATCAAAGCCACATTTTTTGATGATTCTAGCTCTGCGGTAAACTATCTTCTGGAAAGCATCGATAAAGGAGCAAAGGTAGGAATCGGAGGCTCTATGACAGTAAAGTCCCTGGGAATACCAGAGCTGCTCAAAGAGAAGGGCAATGAAGTATTCTTCCACTGGTTGGAAAGCACTACTGAAGCAGCGGATGAAGCCAGGAAAAATGCAGGACGGGCTGATGTGTATATTACAAGCACAAATGCTCTTACTGAGGAAGGACAGCTGGTTAATACTGATGGAGTGGGTAATAGAGTAACTTCAATGATTTTTGGACCTGAAAAAGTATATGTGCTGTGCGGAATCAATAAGATAACGAAGAATCTGGATGGGGCACTGCAGAGGATTAAGGATAACGCTTACAAGAACGCAAGAAGGTTAAAGCTAAATACTCCTTGTACAATAAATGGAAAATGCTCTGATTGCAGCAGTCCACAGAGGATGTGCAACGTAACCACAATTATTAATAGAAAGCCGGGCAAGACTGACTTGGAGGTAATCCTCGTAGGACAAGAACTCGGCTATTAAGCAAATAAAACATAGTAAAACAGCCATGTTTAGGCATATGAACATGGCTGTTTTTGAATTCAATTTTAAAAATAATCAAGTATAGGTTGAAGGAACGCTCGAAATATTGTAAAATGATATTATATTACACAAAAATTTTAAGGCATACAAAATATTTTTAATCTGGGGTGATTTGATGATTAAAAACTTCAAAGAGCTATTGGAAGCTGCAAAAAGTCAGAAAAAAATGCGAATTGTTGTAGCCGCAGCTCAGGATGAAGATGTGATACTGGCAGTAAGCCAAGCAAAGGACATGGGTCTTGTAGAACCATTACTTGTGGGTGATGAAGGCAAAATTAAAGAAATCATGAACAAATTAAAAATTCAAAGCAGCAGCTATGAGATAGTAAATGAGCCGGATATGATACAAGCGGCCAGGAAATCCGTGGAGCTTGTCAGGAATGGTAAGGGTGACTTCTTAATGAAGGGACTCTTACAGACGGCAGATATCATGAGAGCTGTGCTGGACAAGGAAATTGGACTCAGGACAGATAACCTCATCAGCCATGTAATGGTTTATGAAACAGCTACCTATAAGAAGCTCCTTTATACGACTGATGGAGGTATGAATGTAGCACCGAATCTGGAGCAGAAGGTTCAAATACTGGAAAATGCAATAAAAGTATGTAAGGCAATGAAAATGGATAAGATCTATGCTTCCTGTCTTGCAGGAGCGGAGACAGTTAATCCGAAAATACCGGCAACTGTTGATGCAAAAGCTATAGCTGATATGAAGGACAAATGGGAGACTCAAGGAGTTGTAGTACAAGGACCTGTTGCATTGGATCTTGCCATCAGCAGTGAGGCATGTGCTCATAAGGGCTATAAGAGTGAAGGCGGCGGTAATGCTGATATATTGTTGGTTCCATATTATGAGGTAGGAAATGCCCTTGGAAAGTCTCTGACTTATTTTGCAGGAGCAAAATCCGCAGGAGTCATAATGGGCGCCAAGGTACCGATAGTACTTGTTTCAAGAGCAGACTCATCTGAGTCAAAGCTCTTATCCATAGCTCTTGGAAGTATTGTAGCAAGTAATTAATATTTTATATCAAGGGGGTAAAAATAGTGAAGCAATTGATGTCAGGCAACGAGGCGATTGCCAGAGGTGCATATGAAGCCGGTGTTAAAGTCGCCGCAGCTTATCCAGGCACGCCAAGTACAGAGATATTAGAAAATATTGTGGAGTACAAGAAGGATATCTACTGTGAATGGGCACCAAATGAGAAGGTAGCAGCAGAAGTTGCAATTGGTGCATCTATTGCAGGAGTAAGAAGCTTATCTGCAATGAAACACGTTGGTTTGAATGTGGCAGCTGACCCTATATTCACATATGCATATCTGGGAGTAAATGCCGGATATGTTATGATTACAGCTGATGATCCAAGCATGCATAGCTCGCAGAATGAGCAGGACAACAGGTATTATGCGAAGTTTGCCAAGATTCCGATGGTTGAGCCAGGTGATAGTCAGGAATCCAAGGACTTTTTGGCAGAAGCGTTTAGAATCAGTGAGATGTTTGATACTCCGGTTCTCTATAGAGTAACTACCAGAGTATGCCATAGCAAGAGCATAGTCGAGTTGGGAGAAAGAACGGAAGTAGAGACTAAAAAATATGAAAGAAATGCTTCAAAGTTTGTAGCAACTCCTGCAAATGCAAAGATTGCCCATGCTAAAGTTGAAGATAGATTAAAGGCACTTGAAGAATATGCAAATAAATCACCACTAAACAAGATTGAATATAACAAGAATACAAAGATAGGTATAGTAACAGCAAGTGTTGCTTATCAGTATGCGAAGGAAGTATTCGGAGAAGATGCTTCATACTTGAAGCTGGGCTTCACATATCCGCTTCCAATGGACCTTATAAGAGAATTTGCTTCCAAGTTTGAGACTGTATATGTGATTGAAGAGCTTGAGCCCTTTATGGAAGAACAGATGAAGGCTGTGGGAATAAAGTGCATAGGTAAGGAACTTATTCCGAATCTATATGAATTAAATCCTGATGTAGTTGCAAAGGCTCTGCTGAATAAGAAAACTGAGACAAAGACATTGGATGCAAAAGTTGTAGCAAGACCTCCGGTACTTTGTGCAGGCTGCCCACACAGAGGTTTCTTCTATACAATGTCAAAGAAGAAAAACACAGTTATTACAGGAGATATAGGCTGCTACACTCTAGGCGGATCAGCGCCGCTTAACGCTTTAGACACTGTTATATGTATGGGAGCAGGCTTCAGCGCAGGTATGGGAATGGCTAAGGCCTTTGAAGTATCTGGTCGTGACACTAAGGTCTTTGGAGTGCTTGGTGATTCAACCTTCTTCCATTCGGGAATAACAGGTGCTATAGATATAGTTTACAACAAAGGCAGAATGGTGCCTGTAGTGCTCGACAACAGAATTACAGGTATGACCGGGCATCAGGAGAATCCGGGGACGGGTAAGACTCTGATGGGCGAGGACGCAATACAGATAGATCCAGTTGAAGTATTAAAGGCATTAGGGTACAAGACTGTTAAAGTAGTTGATCCCTGTGACCTTAAAGCAATGGATGAGACTGTTGAAGAGGCTGCAAACAGCAAGGAACCTTATGCAATAGTAACAAAGAGGCCATGTGTACTCATTAAGGGCTTGCCTCCTTTTAAAACAAAATGTACTGTCAACAAGGATAAATGCAAGAAATGTAAAATGTGTCTGAAGGTAGGCTGCCCTGCAGTGTTCTTTAAAGACGGCACATCATATATAGATCAATCAATGTGTGTAGGCTGCGAAGTCTGTATGCAGGTTTGCAAATTCGATGCTATAGAGAAGGTTGGTGAATAATATGAGTGATACTAAAAACATATTATTGGTCGGCGTCGGTGGACAAGGAACAATTCTTGTCAGCAGGATATTGACTGCAGGACTTATGAAAGCCGGTTATGACGTAAAGATGTCTGAAGTGCACGGCATGGCTCAGAGAGGTGGAAGCGTAACCACCCAAGTAAGATACGGCAAGAAGGTATACTCTCCGATAATTGGCTTAGGTCAGGCGGACATTCTCGTTTCCTTTGAGAAGATGGAAGCGGTGAGATGGGTTGAATATCTCAAGCCTGAGGGAATTGTAGTAGTTAATAATTATGAGATACCTTCCATGCCTATTGCAAGCGGAAAGGAAGAATACCCCCAGGGACTCATCGAAGCACTGCAGGGTGCATTCAAGACAGTAGTAATTGACGCGGGCAAGATAGCAGAGGAATTGGGTAATATTAAGACACAGAATATAGTACTCTTTGGTGCCTTAGTGAAAGCCCTGAAAATGGATGAGATCGACTGGGAAGAAATAATAAGAGAGACCATAAATCCCAAGCTTGTTGACATCAATATCAAGGCTTACAACAAAGGAAAAGAGCTTTAATTCCATAAGCAAAAGGGAGCTGCACATTGATTGTGCGCTTCCTTTTTTTCAATGCTGAGAAATGCTATAATATACATATAATGTTCGATTTGAGATATTGAAAAGGTTAGGGTAAATTGATGGAGAGCTATTTAAAAGGGTTGAACAAGGAACAACTGGAGGCAGTCAAGCATGAGGAAGGGCCGTGTATGGTATTGGCGGGCCCGGGTACAGGAAAAACCACTGTAATTACATCAAGAGTAATCAATCTCATAAAAAAGAAGGTTGCGGCACCTGAAAATATGCTTGTAGTTACTTTTTCCAGGGCGGCTGCCAATGAGATGAAAGAAAGGTATACCAAGCTTTCTTCTGCTCAAAGTGCAAGGGAAGTAAGCTTTGGCACCTTCCATTCGGTTTTCTACAAGCTGCTGAGGCAATACAAGGGTTATAAGCTGGAGGACTTGCTTGATGAGAACCTTAAGTTCAATATGATAAAAAATATTGTCAGAAGACTTGGAGTTGAGTTTGCGGAAGATGAGGAGCAGATAAGAGAAATAATCAGCGATATGGGATATGTTATCAGTACTATGTCGGACACATCAAGCTACAAGCCAAGTTCCTGCGACAATATGCAGCTAAGAAGGATAATGGCGGAATACGAGGAATTTAAGCAGCAGTCTGGCAAGTATGATTATGATGATATATTGAATGACTGCTACTGCCTGCTTAAGAATAACGCAAGGGTTCTTAAGGAATTAAGGGAGAAATTCAAATACATACTAGTGGATGAGTTTCAGGATATTAACACATTGCAGTTTGAGACAATAAAGCTTCTAGCGGAGCCTCTCAACAATATTTTTATTGTAGGGGACGATGACCAGTCGATATATGGCTTCAGGGGTGCCGCACCCGATATTCTTTTGAACTTCGAAAAGCTTTATACAAAGTGCAGCAGGATATACCTGAAAAACAACTACAGGACTACAGAAAACATATTGACTTCAGCATTATCGGTTATCAATACCAACAGTAACAGATATTCCAAGGAGCTTGAAGCAGTGAACAGTCAGGGAAGCCTGCCTGTTACCTTTGAAGCTGAGGATTTTGAAGAGGAAGCCAGGAACATAGCTGGAAGGATAGGTCAGATGAGCAGAACCGGCAAGGAGTTTTCCGATTTTGCAGTTATTTATAGGACCAATCTTCAATCCAGAGCAGTTATTGATGCTTTTATGGATGCAGGTATTCCTTTTGTTACACTGGATGGAATAGTATCCATGTACAACCACTGGATTTTCAAGGACATAATGAGCTACCTGAAGCTGGGGATTGGTCTTGGCAGCAGCAGGGATACCATGAGGATAATAAACAGGCCTAAACGATATATTAGTAAGGACACAATGGAAAAAGCGGAGAAGCTGGGTGGAGACTTTATTCAAAGCATTACGAATCACAGCAATCTTAATAATCTGCAGATAAACGGAATGCAAGAATTCAAGAATGACCTGAAAAGACTCGGGGTAATGGAACCTCAAAATGCTGTCAGATATATAAGGAATGTAATAGGCTACGATGAATACCTTAAGGAATATGCGGCTTCAAAGGGTATAAGTACAAAAGGGCTTATGGAGACAATTGAAGAAATCCAAAGCTCCGCTTCAAGTTTCAAAAGTATTGTACTGTATATGCAGCACGTGGATGAGGTATCAGAGAAGCTGGGGGAAAAGGATTACGCAAATTTCGGACGCAACAATGTAAAGCTTCTGACAATGCACAAGGCTAAGGGTCTGGAATTTGATACAGTGTTCATCTGCGGCTCGATAGAAGGACTAGCACCATACATAAAGAATGATTCTGAGGCTGATACTGATTTTGAAGAAGAAAGAAGACTTTATTATGTGGCAATGACAAGAGCAAAAAGGGAACTATGCATCACTATTCCGAAGCACAGGTACGGTAAAGCGGTCAAACCCTCGCGATTTGTGGAGGAATTTCAGAAAAGTATTGATTACAGCAGCCAGGTTCATATAGGGCAGAAGATATATCATAAGATATATTACAGCGGGGTGGTAAGAGAGATAATTGACAGTAAGGAAGGTGCAAGGATAAAGGTAGACTTTGAAGGCAGCATGAAGGAGCTTAATCTGAAGGCATGCCTTAAGAATGAAATTGTAAGGCTTCTGTAACGTTTAATATTATTTAAGGAAGGGAATATCTATGGATAGAATGAAGGTATCTGTGATACAGCTTGATATAGCTGACGGCGAACCTGAGATTAACAGGGAGAGGGTTCGAATGTTGATTGAAAAGGCAGCAGTGGATAAGCCTGACGCAATCTTACTTCCCGAAATGTGGACTACCGCTTATGAGCTTACAAAGCTGGAGCAGCTTTGTGACAAAGAGGGCAAGCCGACCCTTGACATGATATGCGAGCTGTCGGCTAAGTATGGAGTGAACATAATAGCTGGTTCTTTTGCAGATATGGGTAAAGACGGCGGCATAAGAAACACATCTTATGTCACAGACAGAAAAGGTAATATCATTGCCAAATATGAAAAAATACACCTATTCAAGCTTATGGGAGAGGATGCCAGCCTAAAGGCGGGGAAGAAGTACTGTACTTTTGAACTGGACGGAGTAAAGTGCGGGCTTATCATCTGTTATGACCTGAGATTTCCTGAACTGATAAGGACTTTGGCGCTGGAAGGAATAAAAGTGCTCTTTGTCCCTGCAGAATGGCCAGCAAGAAGGATAATGCACTGGACGACACTCTTGAAAGCAAGAGCAATAGAAAACCAGATTTTTGTTGTAGCAGCGAACAGGGCAGGAAAGAGCTGTAGTGATGATTTCATAGGCGGATCGGCTGTAATTGATCCATGGGGAGAGGCATATGCAGAAGCTGATTTCAAGGAACAGATAATAAGTGCAGAGTTAGAGCTTGGCAAAGTAGAAGAAATACGGTCGAACATGGATATTCTTTCGGACAGGGTGCCGGAAACATATAGACTTTAGACAGGAGGAGAAGAATGAATTACGTTAGAATAATAAGGATGTCAGGAAGCATTTTTGTAAGGGAATTTGTAAAGCCTGAAAAGGCACGAAAGAAGGTACAGTACAGAGAGGTGGATGAAAAGACTGTGGCAGAACAGTTCTTAAAGGGTGATGCCACTGTACTGGTTGAGTTTGAGGAATCAGAAAGAGAGCCAATTATGTTGGACTTGGAAAGCGATAAGGAGCTTATAAAGAAATATCTTGGGAGCAGGTTTATAGGATATAAGGCATAACAGGAATGGGAGGGGTTAAAATGTACAGGTTCAGAAAAGTTACACAGTCTGATAAGGAAAGAGTATTAGAGATTTCGTCGAAGATTTGGGAAGGCAATGATTTTATAAAATATGTTTTTGACGATTGGGTTAAAGAAACAGAAGGAGAATTCACGCTGGGTGAGAAGGATGGAGTCGTTGTAGGCTTTGCAAAATATACGAAACATAATGATACTGAAGCTTGGCTGGAAGGGATAAGGGTTGATGAGAAGTATGCACATCAAGGCTTTGGGAAGGCCGTTACTCAGTATTATCTAAGCAGGGCAAAGGCTGAAGGTGTGGAAATAGTAAGGCTTAGTGCCTATATAGGAAGCAAAGAGAGCATTAACATTGTAGAAGGCTTGGGCTTTAAGAAGGATGGTTATTTCACTACAGGCTATAAGCAACTGAGCAAGGAGGCATTAAAGTCTTCAGGCGCAAAAACTGTTATAAACGTAATGAGTACGGCAACTGCATGGGACTTGATAACCAGAGGCAATGCATATTATATGGCGAATGGATATGTAAGCTTTGGATGGACTTTCAAAAAGCTGACCTATGAGCTGGTAGAAAGACTTGTAAAAGACAAATGCGTTTATGGAGTGCTGCGGGATGGAAAAGTATCTTCAGTGATGATACTCACAGAGGACTCACATATGGACAGAGGGCTCAGCATAGGCTTCATAGACGGGGATATGGGAGCAATGAAGGAGCTTGTGGATTTTGCCGAGCAGCAGGCTACTAAACAGAATATGGAATATTATGAGATAATGGCGCAAATGGATGAAAGGCTTATCAATGTGATGGAACTAAGCAGCTTCGAATTCCTAAGCGAAAGATACAGGGAAGTAAATGTGTTTGTATATAGTATGAAATTAATAGGGTAGGGGGATCATATGCAAGCCTAAATAGGTGCATGTTTAAACACTGGAATATTTGGGAATACTCCATAAATGAAAATCATTTATGGAGGTTTTTTATGAAGAACGTTGAGTTGGGTGTAAATAATAGGACGGGTTCTGGGAATAAGCAGACAAGGAAGCTTAGAAAAGAGAATTGCATTCCTGCAATACTATATGAAAAAGGGTCTAAGGGAAGATTGCTAAAAGTTGATGAAATCGAACTCAGAAGCCTTCTTGCCAAGAACGGAGAGAACGTGATAGTAAAGCTTAGTGTGGATGGAACAGAGATACCTGCCGTTATAAAAGAGGTGCAGAGGGATCACCTGCAAGACCGCCTAATACATGTGGATTTTCAACCTGTAACACTTCATGAAATAATACATGCCGAGGTACCAATATTGGTAGTGAATGGGGAGAGGGTTGAGAAAAACGGCTGGGTAATAAATAAACAAATGACCGAAGTGGAAATAGAGGGTGAAATTGAGAAAATACCACCAGTAATTACAGTTGATGCCTCGAAGTATACAGTCGGGCATGTTTTGAGAGTGGCCGAACTTGAAATATCGAAGGAGCTTTCAATAATAAATGAGAAGAATGAAGTGATACTCTCGATACTGCCTACTAGGGATGAACCCATAAACCTGGTATTTGACAGGGTTGAGCCTGAACTTGTAAATACAGAAAAGCAAGATAAACAAAAGGATAAATAGAAATAGCTGCTTAAAGCAGCTATTTCTATTTATCCTTAAAACCTGGCTTGTCTAAGCTGGCTGATTATAGTAATATTAAATGTGTAATAAAGTAAGAGGAGGCAGCAGAGTATGAATTATAGAGCTGATATTGGAGTTTTTGGAGGTTCAGGCTTTTATTCCTTTCTTGATGATGTTGAAGAGATTGATATAGAAACCCCCTATGGCAGCACCAGTGACAAAATTGCCTTAGCAAAGATTGGGGATAAAACTGTTGCCTTTTTACCCAGACACGGCAAGCAGCATTCATTTCCACCACATATGATACCGTTCAGAGCAAATGTTTATGCTATGAAAATGCTTGGGGTCAAACACATAATCGCTCCTACTGCATCAGGAAGCCTGCAGGCCTACATTAAACCAGGGGAGTTCGTAGTATGCGACCAGTTCGTGGATAGGACCTGGGGAAGAAAGGATACCTACTTTGAGGGTCCAGAGACGAAGCATGTAAGCCCGGCAGAACCCTATGACGAGACCTTGAGGAATCTTGCGATAAGAGCTTGTGAGGGAGCAGGGGTAAATGTACATAGAAAAGGTACGGTTGTTGTAATACAAGGACCGAGGTTTTCGACAAAGGCTGAGAGCAGATGGTTCAGCAAGATGGGTTGGGAAGTCATAAATATGACTCAATATCCGGAATGCATGCTGGCGAAGGAACTGGAAATACCATATGTGAACATATCTCTCATAACAGATTATGATGCAGGACTTGAAGGCAATGAGGATATAAAGCCAGTTACCGAGGAAGAGGTTTACAGAGTATTCAGCGCTAATAATGAAAAAGTGAAGAAAGTAATATACCATATGATAGAGAAGCTTTAATACTATAATACAAACAAGTTAGTTGAGGTAGATATATGAAGGGAAAGCTCATAATAATTGAAGCAGGTACGGATGGAAGTGGAAAGGCCACTCAAACAAAAATACTTTTTCACAGGCTGAAAGAGGAAAAGCATAATATCAGGAAGGTTGAATACCCCAATTACAAGAGTAATTCATCAGCACTGGTAAAAATGTATTTGAATGGTGAATTCGGCAATAGACCTGAGGATGTAAATGCATATGCGGCATCAACTTTCTATGCGGTTGACCGATATGCCTCCTATGTGAAGGAATGGCAGAAGTTTTATGAAAAAGGCGGCATAGTTCTGGCAGATAGATATACAACTTCAAATATGGTGCATCAGGCATCAAAAATCGAAGATGAAATGGAGCGGAATGAATATCTGGATTGGCTTTGGGATCTGGAATTTGTAAAGCTGGGGCTGCCTATTCCCGATATGGTGATATTCATGGATGTTCCTCCTGTAATAACCAATAATTTGATGTCCGCCAGAAACAATAAAATAACTGGTGGTTCCAAGAAGGACATACATGAAAGCGATAGTGAATATCTTAGTAAGACATACCAGAATGCCTGCTGGATAGCAGAAAAGTATAAGTGGAATAGGATTCAATGCATTGCAAACAATTGTTTGAGGAGCATAGATGATATACACAATGAAATATATGATTCTATAGTTAAAAACCTCCCGCTATAACGGGAGGTTTTTCAATCAATAATAGTTTTTTTCGAATATATCTTTTATATCAGCTACATTTTTGGTTAGGCCTAATGCAATTATCAATTTGATTCTGGCTTTCTGCCCTGGAAGGTTGTCTCCCAGAATTACACCTCTATTAGTAAGTTCTTTACCTGCGCCTGGATACCCATAGCTGTCAAGAACCTTGCCCATGAGACAGCGTGATACAAGTACTACTGGAATTCCTTTGGACACGGCATATTCTACACCTGGAACCATTGACGGCGGAATGTTTCCTCTGCCCATACCCTCAATGACAATCCCGTGAGTTCCTGAATCAACACAGAATCTTAGAAGCCTGTCATCCATGCCACAGCCAGTCTTGATAAGGTCTACCCTGCTGTCTATTTTTTCGGCTGCGATGTATTGGCGTTTTGTGTAGCTGTGGTAAAAATATGCCTTATCGTTGTCAATAAAGCCGATAGGGCCGAAATCAGCGCTCTTAAAGGTATCCAAAGTATGTGTATTCGTTTTGGTTACCTGTGCGGCAGAGTGTATTTCGTTATTCATTACTACAAGAACACCTCTATTATAAGCCTCATCTGAGGCAGCAGCATAAGTTGCAGCTATAAGGTTTACAGGTCCGTCGAAGCCCAGCTCGGAGCTGCTTTTCATAGACCCAACAAATACAATGGGCTTATCTGAATTTGATGTAAGGTCTACAAGATATGCGGTTTCCTCTAAGGAGTCTGTACCATGGGTTATAACTGCACCATCGAAGCCTTCAAACTTCAGCTTGTGCTGAATAATCTTGGAAAGCTCAAACATTTTCTCAGGAGTCATATGTGGTCCTGGAATATTACTGAAGTTAAGAAAATCTATTTCTGCGATGGTGCCAATGCCAGGTGTCATCTGCAGTATTTGCTCACCGGAAATTGCAGGCACTGCCGCATGGGTTTTTTCATCAATTCGCATTGCTATTGTGCCACCGGTAAATACTATGATTATTTTTTTCATCCTTATCCTCCCTGCATTATAGTGTAATATGCTATATTATAAAAATAGTTGAAGGTTTAAAAAATTATTAGACTCTCTAAAATTATTATATTATAGGTTCATCTTATTAACAATCCAAAAAAAGTGAGGCATACAATTGTATGCCTCACGTAGAATTCAATACTATGCGTTTACGTTCATTATCTGCAGGTCACTGACTATTTTGATTCTATTTACTTCAGGATCCTCAGTTCCTTGAACATACAGCTTCGCAGCTTTTAAAGCCTTAACATAGTCAACTATCTCCTGCGTAACTATTTCTCCAGGACAGAGTATTGGTATCCCTGGTGGATAAGCCATCAGGAATTCTGCACTGATAAGTCCTACACTGTCCTCAAGGGGTATCGAAATAGTCAGGCTGTTAAATGCATCCCTTGGAGTAAGAACACTCTCGGGAATGTTTGGTATGCCCAGCACTTCAGACTTAACAATTTCTTTGCAGTTTTGCTCGGCACTTATCTCTTCAAGGGCTGTTAGAAGCTTCTCAACCTTTTCCTTCGTATCTCCAAAAGAGAATACGCAGAGGACATTATACAGGTCGGACATCTCTGGCTGTATGAAATATTTCTCAGCAAGGATTCTTTCCAGCTCATAGCCGGAGAGTCCTAAATCCTTACAAGTAATGGTAATCTTTGTTGGATCGAAGCCATAGGCGCCTTTTTTCTTAAGTACATCTTCTCCGAAGCAATACAAGCCTTCAATTTTATTTATTCTTTCTCTTGCATTTTTGGCTAATTCTATAGAAAAGTCTATAAGTTCTTTGCCTTCTGTAGCCAACTGCATTCTCGCACAATCCAGGGAGGCGAGAAGTGGATATGATGGGCTTGTGGTCTGCAGTAAACTCATTACGGTCTTAACTCTGTTAACATCAACAATTCCTTTTTTTACATGCAGCAGAGAGCTTTGTGTCATGGAACCCACAATTTTATGCGTGCTCTGGGCACAGATATCTGCTCCTGCATCCATAGCTGATATGGGAAGCTTGCTGTTGAAATGAAGATGAGGTCCGTGAGCTTCATCAACTATAAGCGGTATATTATACTCATGAACTATCTTGACAATTTCAACTATATCAGTTGAAACACCATAATAGGTCGGATTAACAATTAGTACAGCTTTAGCATCGCTATTCTGTTCCAGTGTTTTTCTCACAGTCTCAGGTGTAACGTTAAGGGCTAATCCTACGTTTGTGTCGATTTCAGGGTGCATATAAACAGGATTGGCACCGCTCAGAATTATGCCGGCTGTGATGGATTTATGAACGTTCCTCGGGATTATTATTTTGTCTCCCTGGCTGACAACGCTCATAATCATTGCTTGTATGGCACCTGAGGTTCCGTGAATTGAAAAGAAAGTGTAATCGGCGTTATAAGCATCAGCAGCCAGTTCCTGGGCTTCCTTGATTACTCCTGTTGGCTTATGGAGACTGTCAACCTGATGAAAAACCGTTACATCTATTGATAATACGTTCGTACCTACGAAATCCCTAAACTTCTTAACCATTCCCTGGCCTCGCTTATGGCCTGGAACATGGAAAGGGACTGTATCATTGTTGTGGTATTCTAGTAGGGCATCAAACATAGGGGTTTTCGTCTGATCTAATTTGAACATTTTTACACCTTCCTTTCGGCTAACTAAAATTTAATTAGTTTACTAAATTTGCTAATAAAAAAAGCCTGAACTTCGATGCAATAAGTTCAGGCTTCTGCAGAGCGATTTTTAGTTTTATTATTTAAATACCAAATTCATTATAGGGCAAACAAATCCAAAATGCAATAATTTTTATCAAAAAATTTAATAAAAATTCACGATGGAATTTTACAAAGGCAAAAGCTTGCAGAAACAGGTGCCCCAGCGATTTATCAACTATGCTTCTAAGAGGGCTTAAGACATAAAATTACAGCACATCGCATTATTATACATCGCTTCCCAGAATTAAATCCTTCACGTATTTAGGAAGTACAAAGCATGCCTTATGTAAATCTTTATGATAGTATTTTGTATCAAAATCAGGGATATGATGCGTATCCACCTTTTCAGGGTCATGCTTCTTCGAGCCCATTGTAAAACTCCAGTAAACACCGGGATAGGTAGGTATAGCTGCCATGTAAAGCTTTGTAACGGGAAATACATCAGCAATATCATCGAAGACACGTTTCACTACCTGTGGGAGGTAAAAGGGGGTCTCTGTCTGAGCAACAAAGATTCCGTCCTCTGTAAGGCATTCGTAAAGAGACCTATAGAAGTTAACGTTGAAAAGTCCCTCAGCGGCACCAAAAGGGTCAGTTGAATCAACTATGATAACATCAAATTCATTTTTGCGGTCCAAGACATATTTGATGCCGTCGCCTATAAAGACCTCAGCTCTTGGATCATCAAGACCGCAGCTTATTTCAGGAAGGTACTTTTTCGAAAGCTCTACCACCCTGTCATCAATTTCACACAAAACAGCTTTCTCAACGGACTTGTGCTTTAGTATCTCTCTTATTACACCACCGTCACCTCCGCCCACTACCAATACTTTCCTGGGGTTCATATGGGTGAAAAGGGGGACATGGGTTATCATTTCATGATAAACAAACTCATCTCGTATTGTTGTCTGGACAATACCATCAAGCACAAGCATCCTGCCGAATTCATAGGTGTCAAGTATGGCAAGCTCCTGGTACTTAGTCTTCTCTGTATACAAAGTTTCTTTCACCTTATATGTCATTGCTGCGTTCTCTATTTGCTTCTCCTTTATCCATAAATCCATATGTATTCTCCTTCCACACTGTTGATATTTATTCTGCATAATTTAAAATTTATTTTGTTTTTTCGGAACCATGATTATCCATAAGAAAATGTACGATGTCATAAGTTGAGTAAGGCTTTTTCAATAGTCCTGTCATTTCCCGGAAGCATTTCATCCTAACCTCAGAGTTGAATATCTGATCAATTAGAACAGGTATCTTCTTAACATCCGAAGTAGCAACTGCAGCACCAGAATTCAGCAGGAACTCTGCATTTTCATACTCCTGCCCCGGTAGAGGGGAGAATATGATAAGGGGCTTTTCTCTGGTCAGGATTTCTGCTGTCGATACTCCTCCGGGCTTGGTAATTACACAATCTGATAACTCCATAAGCTCGTGAATATTGTTTACAAAGCCATAAACTACAAGCTTGTTACGTGTAGTAAGGCTCTTGAGCTTTGTTTCCAGTCTATGGTTCCTGCCTGCAATAGCGATAATTTGAATGTTCTCCATATAGCTGTCTATTGCTTTTACTATGTTGTTTATCTCTCCAAGACCAAGTCCGCCTCCCATTACCAGTATGGACTTCTTATTCTCAAAATTCAGTTTTTCTATTAGCTCTTCCCTTTTATGAACTTCAGCAAACTCTTTTTTTATCGGTATACCGAAAGGGAGAACCTTTTCTCTGCTTACGCCAAAGTTCTCCATAATATAGGTAAGATCCTCGTGAGGTATTATATAGTAGTCAGTTCCATCGTTTATATATGAAGAGTGGATGTTAAAGTCTGTAATGATCGAAACCAAAGGACAATTCAGTCTTTTCTTCTGCTTGAGGCTCGAAATAATTGCAGACGGAAAGCTGTGAGTGCATATAATCACATCAGGATCAAAGCTCACAATGGTTTTTCGAAGCTTGCTTGTCATTAGTCTGTTAGCGATGTCATTTATATCAATCATCGGGTCAAGTCTATTAGTCTTCTCATATAGCTTTCCCCATGCCTTGGGGTAGAACTTCAATATATTCATATATCCGTCCAAAATAACCTTGTCAAGTATGGGACTTATATAGCTGATAGTGTTGATAATTTTCACACGAGAGGAATTATCCTGACGTATGAACTCATTCCTAAGTGTATGGGCAACCTGATCATGTCCGTTTCCGATAGAAACAGAGAATATTAAAGTATTCACTTAATCACTCCCTAGAATACGGCATTAGCACTGCCGCCCTTATTATATAATTCTTAGTATAGCACAAAACAGAATTTATACCAGATGTAACGCACTAAGTTGCCTTACGGGCTTTAACTGAAACATTTTGCACTTATTTGAATTCTAGTATAAAGGATTAAGTGCAAAATATATAGATTGCAATATGAAAATTGCTAAAGAAATCCATATCACATTTAGAGTACGATGTTTTCGCTAAATTAGTCTGGAAAACAACAAAAACAGAGGAAATAATTTTTACCAATTCAACAAAACTATACAAATTTCGTTGAAGGAAAATCCTGCTATTTATTGAATATTAACAATGCAGTATAAATATGGAGGGACGAGAATGAATATAGGTTTTGAGTATGTGGACAGGCTGTTGATTGTAAGAATCGACGGGGATATTGATCATCACTCCTGTGAAGAAATCAGATCCAAAATTGACAAAGAGATTACTTTAAAAAACCCTAAATCAATTCTTTTTGATATGGAGCAGGTAGGCTTTATGGACAGCTCCGGAATTGGGGTGTTGATAGGGCGTTATAAGCTTATCTCAAACAATGGAGGAAAAGCAGGCATGACAAATGTAAAGCCACAGATTATGAGATTGTGTGAAATATGCGGACTTCAGAAGATAATTCAGATATACCCCAACAAAAAGAAAGCCATAGCAAGTATAAAGGAGTGTTAATGCAATGAGAATAGACAATGAAATGAAACTTGAATTCTTAAGCAAATCGCAGAATGAAAGCTTTGCAAGATCAGTAGTTGCAGCATTTGTAGCCCAGCTGGATCCGACGATAGAAGAGCTGGCAGAGGTTAAGACTGCAGTTTCTGAAGCAGTTACCAATGCCATTATACATGGGTATGGATGCGGAACAGGAAATGTAATGATTGTTTCAAGGATAATTGATAAGACTGTAGAAATAGAAATAAGGGACTTTGGAGCAGGAATTGCAGATATTGAGCTTGCCAGGCAGCCGCTTTATACTTCAAAACCCGAGCTTGAAAGATCAGGAATGGGTTTTACAGTTATGGAGACCTTTATGGATAAGGTGGAAATCGAATCGCATCCGGGGAACGGTACTATCATACGCATGACTAAAACTATGAAGACAGCTTGATGGGGTATGGTTATGGAACGGGTGGAGCTTACTCAAGATGAATTTTTAGAATTTATATTCCGTGCTCAAAAAGGAGACTCTGAGGCAGAAAACTTCCTTGTAGAAAACAACATCGGCTTGGTAAGAAGTGTTGTAAGAAGGTTTTTGAATAGAGGCTGTGAATACGATGATTTGGTCCAGATAGGAAGCATTGGACTGTTAAAGGCGATCAAGAAATTTGATGCCAGCTTTAACGTGCGGTTCTCAACCTATGCAATACCGATGATAATTGGTGAGATAAAGAGATTTCTAAGAGATGACGGAATGATTAAAGTCAGCCGAAGCCTTAAGGAAATAGCTAATAAAGCTCATATGGCGAAGGAGGCACTGGAAAAGGATTATGGACGGGAACCAACAATATCTGAAATTGCTTCAGTGTTGGAGATTTCAAAAGAAGATTTGGCAGTGGCTTTGGATTCTGTGCAAAGCACAGAATATCTTTATGAGACAATACACCAGGATGACGGCTCGCCAATACTCCTCATTGACAGGATAAGCTGCAACGAAGGGGAAGATATTGATATAATAGATAGGCTGGCATTGAAAGAGGTTTTGTCTGCTTTGGAACCCAAGGAACGCCAAATAATAATGCTCCGATATTTCAAGGACATGACTCAGTGTCAGGTAGCTGAAATGCTGGGAATGTCTCAGGTTCAGGTGTCAAGAGTCGAGAAGAAGATAATCAGCAAGCTTAGGCAGAGCATTACTTAAAATTTCACATAAAGATAATGTCAGTAGAGAAGATCGTGTACTTGTTGCATGGTCTTTTTTCTATTGTAAATTTCTAATGTAAATTTCCAAGGTATTAATTTGGCTTAATAGCCAATAATATTAATATAAATTGTACAGGAGTGCTGTGTAATGAAGATTTTCAGGCTCTTACTCGTATTTGCAATGGTGCTTGTCATTAGCTGTTTTTCCTGGAGCTATTATACCAGCAAATCGCTGCAGGAGAAACACGAAAGAGCGATACTTGTATTTGGAGAATGCTGCAACACAATGAAAATATCCGATTTGGAGAGATTATTATGTATACAAATAAAAGGTTTAAGCAGCTGAAAAGTATTTTGAATTTTGAAAGCGAAGCAGAAAAGGAGATAAGGAGTGACATAGACGGCAGGATATTAAAAAACGCAGCAAGGATATTCGAGCACAAGCAGTGAGGATTTAAGACAGGAGGTATAAGCTGAATGAAAACACAAATGAGTTCGAAACAGTATGAACAATATATAAAGGATAAGCTTCCTAAGCCCAGATCCCTTAGAAACTGCATAGCTGCATTTGTTGTAGGAGGGTTCATATGCGATGTGGCACAATTCATATCCAATATTACTAAAAGCTACGGCTACAGCCCTGAGGCAATAGCTTCAATAACAGCCACGACAATGGTGTTTCTAGGAGCTTTTCTTACCGGTCTCGGTATTTATGACCGTATAGGAAGATTTGCCGGGGCAGGAAGTATAGTACCAATTACTGGCTTCGCAAACTCAATAGTATCTCCGGCTATGGAATTCAAGAGAGAAGGTTTTGTTTTTGGAGTAGGTGCAAAGATGTTTGTTCTTGCTGGCCCGGTCCTTGTTTATGGTATATCTGCATCAATAATTATTGGTTTTATTTATTATTTGTTTGGGAAATGAGAAGAATCCACCTAAGGAGTGATTGAATGGCAAGCAAAAGACTGGGGAATCAGACATTAAAGCTGTCATCACCTCCCTCAATGATCTCCAATGCCAGCATAGTTGGACCTAAAGAGGGTGAGGGTCCACTTGCGCAATTTTTTGATAATATATTGAAGGATGACTACTTCGGAGAGGAGAGCTGGGAAAAGGCAGAGAGCAAGATGCTCAAGGAAGCCGTAAAAAATGCAATAAAGGCTTCCGGCAGAAGCAATACAAATATTAATTTCATGTTTGCCGGTGATTTGTTAAATCAAATTGTATCTTCAAGTTTTGCAGCCAGGGAACTTCAGATACCCTTTGTCGGGTTATATGGAGCATGCTCAACAATGGCTGAATCAATATGCATGGGTTCAATGCTGATTGATGGAGGGTTTGGGGAAGCTGTAGTCTGCGCCACCTCAAGCCATTTCAGCAGTGCAGAAAGACAATACCGGTTTCCTTTGGAGCAAGGTGTTCAGAGACCTCCCTTTGCACAATGGACTGTTACAGGCGCTGGAGCCACAGTTCTGGCAGAGGCAGGAAATGGGCCGTTTATAACGTGTGTGACAATAGGAAAGGTCATGGATTTTGGCATCAAGGATGCTAATAACATGGGAGCAGCAATGGCTCCTGCAGCGGTTGACACTATTACAGCCCATCTCAATGAAACAGGAAGGAGTCCTGAGTATTACGACCTAATATTAACAGGAGACCTTGGAAATATTGGAAAGGCAATAACGCTGGATATGATGCAAAAGGAAGGCTTTGATATAAAAAAGGTCTATAACGATTGCGGTTCAATGATTTATGATGGTGCGAAGCAGGATACTGATGCTGGTGGAAGCGGCTGTGGATGTTCTGCTGTTGTATTGAATGGATATATTGCAAAGGAAATGAAGAAGGGGAACCTCAATAGAGTGCTTCTGGTTGCCACCGGTGCACTGCTCTCACCTACCACTAGCTGGCAGGGGGAATCAATCCCTTCAATTGCCCACGCAGTAGCCATAGAAAAAACAGTGGGAGAGGGTACTTGATGGATTATTTGAAGGCATTTCTTGTGGGCGGATTGATTTGTGTTATTGGGCAGCTGCTAATGGATCATACAAAACTGACCCCTGCCAGAGTGCTTGTCAGCTTTGTTACGGCTGGTGCAATCCTTCAGGGATTGGGGCTATATCAAAAAATAGTCGACTTCGGAGGGGCTGGAGCAACCACACCCTTGACGGGGTTCGGCTATTCACTTGCCAAAGGAGCTATGAAAGAGGTTAAAGAGGCAGGAATGCTGGGCGCTTTCACCGGAGGCCTGAAGGCTGCAGCTGGAGGAGTATCAGGAGCTATTTTCTTCGGTTATATAATGGCATTGCTTTTTAGCCCAAAATCAAAAAAATAGGAGACATAAATATGGATGAAAATAATAATATAACAACGCCTATAAATAGCGCCAAAAGAAGAGTGATATTAGTTACAGACGGTGATGGAATCGCAAGAAAAGCGGTAGAGACTGCAGCACTCCGAATCGGGGGCAGATGCATCTCTAAGTCAGCAGGTAACCCCACTCCAATGAGCGGCCAAAGCATAGTTGAGCTAATAAGAAGCACACCTTATGATCCCGTTGTAGTAATGGTTGATGACAGAGGACATACAGGAATGGGGAAGGGTGAAAAGGCAATTAAAGAGATAGTCCAGAGTCCTGATGTAGAAATACTGGGTGTCATTGCAGTAGCTTCAAATACTGAGGGAGTAAATGGGGTCAATATTGACTTTTCAGTGACCAAGGATGGAAATATAATTGAAAACACTGTAGACAAAGATGGCAATAAAGCTGAAGGTACCAAGATTAACGGGGATACGGTTGACATATTGGGGTCTATGGATATCCCTGTTATTATAGGTATTGGAGACCCAGGGAAGATGAACGGCAAGGACTGCTGTGACAAAGGGGCTCCAATAATTACAAAGGCTATGAAAGAGATAATAGAAAGGAGCAGCATTATGTAGCTGCTCCTTATTTATTATGGATTTGTAGGTGTGGGAGTAGGTGTGGGTTCTACGCTGTTTTCATCGCCCTCCAGATCTTCCTCACCCTCTAACGGATCTTCGCCAATAGCTGGTTCTGTATGTTTATCGCAGAACTCTGTAGGTGCCTCATATATCAAATCGGCAGGTACTTGCTTCTGATCAGGTTGAGGAATAAAAGGTTCTGTCCTCTGTATAAACACTTTTGACTGAACTAATGTTGATGGACAATTGGGTGTCGCAAGCTTGCCTGTTTCCACGTCGACATCCTTTATAACATGAACATCACAGATACTTTCCGGTCCAGGTTCTGTGCCTTTTATAAAGATCTCCGACTTCACTGTTGAACCCCTGGGATCAAGGGCGCAAAGCTCGGAAGGTCTTTTGCCTGATACTGTGCAAATATTCACAGATACTAAGCCTCCTGGACGTTCGAAATCTTTCACCTTGAGATTTTTGTGGACTTCCTCCATTACAGCCTTCCAAAGCTTTGCAGGATAGCTGCCTCCAGTAAAGTTCATAGGTTTCGGGTCATCATGTCCTATCCAGACTGAGGTTGTATAGTAGGGGCTATAGCCAGTAAACCAGGCATCTTTGTTTGTTGTTGTAGTACCTGTTTTTCCTGCTACCGGCATCTTGGATAATGCAGCATTTCCACCTGTGCCGCCAGTTACAACACCCTTCATAATGTCTACCATAAGGTAAGAAACCTGTTCGCTTATAACTTTTGATTTTTCAGGCTTGTTTTCAAAGATTAAGTTTCCGTCCTTATCAAGAATCTTTGTAAAGGATATTGGTTTTATTAATATACCCTTATTGGGGAAGACGCTAAATGCTGCAGCCATTTCTATGGGCTTAACACCCTTGGTGACTCCACCAAGTGCAAGCGATGAAAGACCTTCGTCATTAGTGACCTTGTTATCAGCTTTTGTAACCATAGTTGTAATCCCAAACTTTTTGAGATATTCCAGGGAACGCTCTATGCCAATATCTTGAACTATTTTGACTGCAACGACATTAGTAGAATGTTTTATGCCCTCTCTCAAAGTCACAAGGCCTTTGAAGTTATTGCTGTAATTGCGGGGCTTGTAGTTGCCATAGGCAACAGGGGCATCATCTATAACTGTTCCAACGGTATAACCATTATCTAAAGCCGGGGCATAAGCAGCAAGAGGCTTTATTGTAGAACCGGGCTGCCTTAAGGATTGAGTAGCTCTATTGAGGCCTCTTCTGACCTTTTCGCTTCTGCCTCCCATAACTGCTTTGATTTCGCCAGTCCCATTTTCAATTATTATAACAGCAGCTTCAGGCTGTAATATACCGTTGCCATCTTCCTTGCTCTCAGGGAAGAGCTTGGTATTCTTGAAGGTTGCCTCAACCATATTCTGCATCTCTGTGTCTATAGTAGCTATTATTTTGAGCCCGCCGTTATAAAGCTTTATCTCAGCCTCTTCTTTACTAAGCCCAAGCTTTTTCTGCAGTGTGTCAATGACATCATTGATGATCATGTCGGAGAAGTATGTTGTTTCCACTTCTTTTTGAACTTTCGCCAGTTTGATTTCCTGCTTGGAAGTATCGTCATATTCTGATTGCGTAATAAAGCCTTGGCCAAGCATTTCTTTAAGGATTAAATCTTTTCTTTCCATAGACTTTGCAAAGTTTATATATGGAGAATATGCTGAAGGATAACGCGTAATACCTGCTATTGTTGCACATTCCGCAAGAGTAAGTTGATCTAGCTCCTTGCCGAAGTAATAAAGAGCCGCTGCCTTAACCCCTGCAACATTATGCCCAAGTCCTATTGTGTTCAGGTAAGCTTCCAATATCTGCTCCTTACGGAATCTTCTTTCAAGCTGAATAGCATAATACATTTCAACTACTTTTCTTTTCCACTTCTTGTCAGGAGTAAGATAAATATTCTTTATAAGCTGCTGTGTAATAGTACTGGCACCCTGAGAAAGCTCTCCGGTCTTTAGGTCAGCTTTTAAAGCACCAATAATACGATACGGGTCTATACCGTTATGTTTCAAGAAGCGCTTATCTTCGATTGCGATAAAGGCATCTTGCAGGTCCTGAGGTATTTGATCTATTGTGACCATAGTACGGTTCTCATTTGCGTGAAGATTGTCGATGAGCTTGTCATTCTTATCGACAATATATGTAGTCTGGCTTAAATCAAACAGTTCATTTACGTTAAGAGGTGCTGCACTTTTTACCCAGGCATAGGCAGTACCTAGTCCGATGCTTCCGCCCAGAAGAATTACCAGAAGCAAGCTGAGTATAATAAACTTTAAAAATCTATTTAAAGAAAAGGTTCTCTTTTTCTTCTTGCCTTTCCTTGGGGTCTTTGTTTCATTATCGCTCATAATCTACCTCCACAATTGCTTTGCTTTAGCAAAGCATACAATAAATAGTCCATTCTGTGACAGAACAATTATAACATACAGGTGTATTTATGGCAAACCAGGGGGATAATATCCATTGAACTGTCTGCCTTTAAGGTGATTCTTAACATTTTTGCCAATTTTTAATCCAAGTGCTTTGAAAAACCATTACTCCATAAATATTGACGAGGATTATTAAGTTTTGTTACGAGTTTTTAATTATATTTTCAAATATATAAAATAGTTGTAAAGTATGTAACTCTGAATCATATATTAATAAATAGGGGGTGTTTGCTCATGAGGAGGAAGTTTGGCCAAAGAGGCGGAAAGAAGAAATTCTTCTTCAGCGTGCTGATATTAGCTATTATGCTGATATACTCATATTACATCTTGGAGAGGAACATTAAGCCGACTATTTTGGCAATGTCAGAGATAAATGCAAGGCTTATTGCAACGCAGGCGATAAATGATGCAGTGAATAGCAAAATAAGCAACAACTCTTTTAATCATCTTGTTGATTACAAGACCGACGTTAATGGAAGGATTGCACTTATCCAAGCAAACACTGTGCAAATGAACAAGCTGGCAGCTGATACTTCCTTGGAAATTCAGAAGGAAATAAAAAAGATTGGAATTACAGCCTTGAAGATACCCATATCAAACATTTTTGGAAGCCAGGTATTCGCGAATACCGGCCCTAAGATAAGTGTGAATATACAGCCGGCAGGTACAGTCAATGTGGATTTCTATACAGATTTTGAGGAAGCGGGTATAAACCAAACTAGACTAAAGATATATCTTATAGTAAAGACGGATGTGCAGATACTAGTCCCGCTGGCAAGCAATAAAATTGATGTAACGACACATATACCGGTTTCTGAAACAATAATTGTA